>DATMZQ010000077.1:0-9015 GCA_035573615.1 Burkholderiales bacterium
ACGCGGCGCACCGCTTATCGGCGCGACGGCCGCATATGGCATGGCGCTGGCGATGTCAGCCAACTCGTCCGACGCAAATCTGGCGCAGGCCGCAGATTTTCTCGGCAAGACGCGCCCGACAGCGATCAATCTGCGCTGGGCAATCCGGCGCATGACGCGACTGCTGCAAGATGTGCTTCCTGCTGCTCGCGTCGATGCCGCCTGGAAGGAAGCGCAAGCGATTGCGGACGAAGACATTGCACTGAATCTCGCCATCGGCCAGCACGGCCTGGCAATGCTGCGCGAGGTTGCCAAGCGCAAGGCAAACATCAACGTGCTGACCCACTGCAACGCCGGTTGGCTGGCGACTGTCGATGTAGGTACTGCATTGGCGCCAATCTATCTCGCGCACGACGCTGGCATGTCGGTGCACGTGTGGGTTGACGAGACTCGACCACGCAACCAGGGATTGCTGACCACCTGGGAACTTTCCGAGCACGGCGTGCCTAACACGCTGGTCGCTGACAACGCCGGCGGGCATCTGATGCAGCGCGGTCAAGTCGATCTGGTCATGGTGGGCGCGGATCGCGTTACTGGGGCGGGTGACGTTTGCAACAAGATCGGCACTTACCTGAAAGCGCTTGCTGCAAAAGATTGCGGAGTGCCGTTCTACGCCGCGGCGCCTTCGCCAACCATTGATTGGGAAATCCGGAACGCGATGACGGATATACCGATCGAGGAACGTGGCGGCGACGAGCTTCTCGTGGTCCGGGGCCAGCAGGCGGCTGATCAGGGTAGTACGCAAGTACGCATTGCTCCGCCGGAAGTGCGTGCGGCGAATCCCGCATTTGACGTGACCCCAGGGCGCCTTGTGACGGGCATCATTACCGACTTGGGCATTGCGATCCCGACGCGCAGGGGACTGGACAAGCTGTATCGGACCAGAGCGGCCTGATCGTGACCGAATTGCAACTCAGGAAAGAGACCATCGCCACTGCGCTGCATATGAACGCGCTGGGCATTAATCGTGGCAAATCCGGCAACGTGAGCGCGCGCTGGAAGCACGGGTTTCTGGTGACGCCTTCTGCGTTGCCTTATGAAGAAATGCGGCCGTCAGATATCGTATTCATCGATACCAAAGGCCGATCCAAGGGGATTCGCAAACCGTCCTCGGAGTGGCGCTTTCATTTCGACATTTACCGGCACAAGCCAACCTGCCAATCGGTAGTACATACGCATTCCAGCTTCGCGACAACACTCGCTTGCCTGGGCATGGGAGTGCCAGCCTTCCACTATATGGTGGCGGTTGCAGGCGGCAAAGACATCCGTTGCGCGCCTTATGCGACCTTCGGCACGCAGGCGCTATCCGACCATGCCATCGCGGCGCTTGAGCAACGCGCGGCCTGCCTGCTCGCTAACCACGGCATGATTGCCACCGGCAGCAGTTTGAAAAATGCATTGGCGCTGGCGGTGGAAGTCGAGGCGCTGTGCGAACAGTACTGGCGCGCATTGCAGATCAGTACGCCTCGCTTGCTGAGCGACCAAGAAATGGCGCTGGTCGTGGAAAAATTTGTGGCCTATAACTCGCTGAGCCATTGAACGGACTTGCGCCTCACTTCACTTGGAACTAGCTTAGTCACATGACTGAAAAACCCAACAGCGCTCCGACCTCCGCAGACCCCACGGAACTTGCGCGCACGTTCGCAGAGATTGCGCTGCGCAGCAAACATCTGGTCGAAACGCACCTCGCTGCGCATGCCGGTCAGGTAGGCGAAGAGGCCAGCGACGAACTCGGTGTGGGCAAGGCCTTCTCGGAACTGGCCGGCCGGCTGATGAGCGATCCATTCAAACTGGCCGAGATGTCGATGCGCATGTGGCATGACTATTTCAACCTCTGGCAGAACACTCTGCTCAAGGCGTCCGGCGCAGAAGCACCGTCGGTGGCTCAGCCCGGCAAGTCCGACACCCGCTTCAGAAGCGAACTATGGGAAAACAATCTGCTATTCGATTACATCAAGCAGTCGTATCTCATTGCCGCGCAGAACATCCAGAAATCGGTGGCGGAAGTTGATGGACTGGATCCGGTTACCGCGCGCAAGGTGAAATTCTTTACGCGACAGTATATCGATGCGCTGGCACCGACCAACTTCGTTCTGACCAACCCGGAAGTACTGAAAACAACGATCGAAACTGGCGGCAAGAACCTGCTTGATGGCCTGAACCACCTGCTCGCAGACATGGACCGCGGGGATGGCAAACTTGCCATCAGCATGACCGATCCCAAGGCATTCACGATGGGCGAAAACGTGGCAAGCACGCCTGGCAAGGTGATATTCCAGAATGATCTGATGCAGCTGATCCAGTACCAGCCCACGACGAGCTCGGTCTACAAGACGCCCTTATTGATCGTGCCACCCTGGATCAACAAATATTACATCCTGGATCTGCGCGAGAAGAACTCCTTCATCCGTTTTGCGCTGGACCAGGGCATCACCGTGTTTGTAATTTCGTGGGTCAATCCGGATAGCAGGCACGCTGGCAAGACCTTCGACGATTATCTGCTGGAGGGCCCGCGTGCGGCGATGGACGCCATCGAAAAGGCGACCGGAGAGCATGACATCAACATGATCGGTTATTGCCTGGGCGGCACGCTGACGGCGTGTCTGCTGGCATGGATGGCGGCCAAAGGCGAAACCCGCGTTAAAAGCGTGACATTCTTTACCACGTTGATCGATTTTTCAGAGCCTGGCGAACTGGGCGTTTTCGTCGACGAGGAAGTCGTCAGCAAACTCGAAAAGAAAATGGCGGAGCGCGGCTATCTTGAAGGTTCTGAAATGGCATCGACGTTCAATATGCTGCGCGCCAATGATTTGATCTGGTCGTTCGTGGTCAACAACTATCTGCTCGGCAAGGAGCCGTTTCCGTTCGACTTGCTGTACTGGAATTCCGATGCGACGCGCATGCCCGCGAAGATGCATACTTTTTACCTGCGCAACATGTACATCAAAAACAAATTGCGCGAACCCGGCGGCATCACTCTGGCAGGCGAGTCCATTGACGTTTCCAGGATCAAATTACCGGCTTATTTCATTTCCACGCTCGAAGACCATATCGCGCCCTGGAAATCGACTTATCTGAGCGCGCAACTGCTGACGGGTCCGGTGCGCTTCACGCTGGGCGGCTCTGGCCATATCGCCGGCGTCGTCAACCCGCCTTCAGCCAATAAATATTGGTATTGGACCAATGATTCACTTCTCGACACGGCGGAGGCCTGGCTGGCCGCCGCGGACAAACGCCCGGGGTCCTGGTGGACTGACTGGGCAAGCTGGTTTGCCGGGTTCGGTGGCGAACTGATCCCCGCCCGCCAACCGGGACAAGGCAAGCTGGCGGTGATCGAAGACGCTCCTGGCAGTTATGCCAAGTTCAGGCTGGATCAGGCACCGGCCGAACACGCCGGCATGCCCGATGCGCCGGCACGCCGTAAAACACCCCGCAACAAACCCGCCGCCATTCGGGACATCCGCAAGCCGTTCCAGCGTTGACAAATGCCATTGGCAAGGTAGCCTTGCCAAGCGGTCGCTTTCAGGCCCCGAACACAAGAGGCCGGTTGGAGAATCGGGCCAGTCAGACCGATTCCATCAAAAGTCCCCCGCAAGAGAGGCAGGCAGGTGTGACCGTGGAGTCGGTTCCAGACAATGGCGTGACCTATAAACACTTACAACCGGGGTGGCAATCACGGCATCGCGTTGTGGGCACCCTGACGTAAGGGTGTTATGAGTCGACCCTCATGCGCGAACTCCTGAGCCGTTTCCGCCGCCTGTTCCTGTTCGCCGCGCTGTTCAGCCTGGTGATGAACCTGTTGTTGCTGGTGCCGGCACTCTACATGCTGCAGATTTTTGACCGGGTCATCGCCGGCCGCAGCAACGAAACGCTGGTTCTGCTGACGATCTCGGTCGGGGTAGCGTTAATCATGATGATGGCGCTGGATGTGCTACGCGCACGCCTGCTCGCAGCCGGCGGCCTGATGCTCGACAACTGGCTGGGTCCGACCGTCGTACGCACGCTGTACGACAGGGCGCGCCGGCCCGGCGGTATGGAACCGGTAAACGGTTTGTCCGATGTCGCGGCGTTGCGCGGCTTCCTGACCGGGCCGGGCGTGCTGGCGCTGGTGGATGCGCCGTGGTTTCCGATTTACCTGATCGTCATTTTCATATTCCATCCGCTGCTGGGCGCGGTCGCCAGCGCCGGCGCGCTGTCGCTGCTGAGTTTGACGATCATCAACGAAAGGCTTACGCGTCCGCCACTGGAACGTCTGCAATCGCAGGGCCGCCGCGCCTCGCGCCTGATCGACGCCGGGTTGCGCAACGCCGAGATCGTCAGCGCGCTCGGCATCGCCGATGACCTGACCCGGCGCTGGCAGATGCAGAACGACCAGGTGCTCGACCTGCAGCACCAGGCAAGCCGGCGCGCAACGGCAATGAGCGGGATGACGCGTTTCCTGCGCCAGTTACTGCAGGTCATGATGCTGGGTGTCGGCGCCTACCTGGTAATCGATCGGCACGTATCCAGCGGCGTCATGATCGCCGCGACCATCCTGCTGGGGCGCGCACTCGCGCCGGTGGAAACGCTAATCGCGGGATGGAAGAATCTGGTCGATGCGCGTTCGGCGCTGCGGCGCCTGGATGCACTGCTTGCCAACACGGCCCAGCGCGAGTCGACACAATTGCCCGCGCCTGAAGGGCGTCTGGTGTTCGACCGCGTGGTTTTTGGCGTGAAAGGCCGCGAACGCCCGATCATCGCCGGCATTTCGCTGGAACTCGCGTCAGGAGAATCGCTGGGCATCGTCGGGCCCAGCGCGTCGGGCAAGTCGACGCTGGCGCGCCTCGCGGTCGGCGTTTGGGAACCGACCATGGGTACGGTGCGCATCGACGGCTCGGATCTCGCAAACTGGCCGCGCGAGCGCATCGGTCCCTTCGTCGGCTATCTGCCGCAGGACATCGAACTGTTCGCGGGCACCGTCGCGGAAAACATCGCGCGCATGGGCGAAGTCGATTCAGATGCGGTGGTCGAAGCCGCGCAGCAGGCGCGCGCGCATGAGCTGATCCTGCGGCTCCCCGAAGGCTACGATACACCGGTCGGCGAAGGGGGGACCCTGCTGGCCGGGGGCCAGCGCCAGCGCATCGGGCTCGCACGCGCCCTCTACCGCCGTCCGCGCCTGGTCGTTCTCGACGAGCCCACGGCTCACCTGGACGCAGAAGGCGAGGAGGCGCTCGTCGCGGCATTGCGCTACCTCAAGCAGCAGCACGCTACCATCATTCTCATCACCCACCGCCCGTCGCTTCTGCAAAACGCCGATATAGACAAGGTGGCCGTGCTGAAAACGGGCGCGCTTGATTTGTTCGGCACGCGCGGCGAAATCATGGGCAAGGTGACCCGCGGCGCGCTGACTGTTGCCAGCCAGATGGGAAAGGCAAGCTGACATGACCACGACCGCGCAGCGGCTGCCGAAGGACCTGTACGCTCTGGAAGCCCGCCGACTCATCGGTCTCGGGCTCACGGTGCTGGTCGTGCTGGTAATCAGCATAGGACTGTGGATGGTAATTACGCCGCTGACCGGCGCGGCCATCGCGCCGGGCGCGGTCAAGGTGGACATGAACCGCAAGACGCTCCAGCACCAGGAAGGCGGCATCATCAAGGAGATCCTGGTGCGTGACGGCAGTCATGTCGAGGCTGGCGAGACCTTGCTGGTGATCAACGACGTCCGCGTCGACGCCAACTACGACCTGCTGATCACCCAGCTGGATTCGGAAATGGCCAAGGCATCCCGCCTGTTCGCCGAAAGCACGCTGGACGCGGGCGTGGCGTACGCAAAGGAGTTGGAATCACGCAGCGAGGAATCACGCGTCAAGGAGCTCATGCGGCGCGAAAATGCGGTGTTCGCGACTCGCAGGCAGATGCTCGATACCCAAATCAAGCTGCTGAAGGAGCAGATCCAGGAAGCCAAGGCGGAAGCCATCGCTCTGGGCGAGCAGGTGGAAGCGGAAAAGCGCGCAGTCGCCTGGCAGCAGGAAGAATTGCTGGCGAACCAGCAGCTGGCGGAAAAGGGATTCATGAGCAATACCCGGTTGCTGGCCCTGCAACGTGGCGTGGCCGACTATGAAGCCCGCCTCGGCGAGCATCGCGCCACCCTCGCGCAGGCGCGCCAGCGCGAGGGCGATTTTGAACTGCGGATCGCATCCTTGCGCAACAACTACATGAAGGAAGCGGCTGACGAACTCAAGGAGGCCACCGCCAAGACCTACGACCTGCGCGAGCGTTTGCGCCCTTCGCTCGACGCTGCCCAGCGTCAGCGGGTCATTGCTCCGGTGTCGGGTGACGTCGTCGATTTGCGCGTCACCACCGTCGGCGCGGTGGTGGGTCCGCGCGAGTCTCTGCTCGATATCGTGCCGGCAAATCCCGAGCTGATAGTCGAGGCGCGCGTTCGCCCCGAGGACATCACTTACGTGAAAATCGGCGGCGACGCGGATGTGCGGCTGAGCGCGTTCAAGCAGCGCATCACGCCCACAGTGACGGGCAAAGTGACCTATGTCTCGGCCGACAGTCTTACGGACAACAAGACCGGCGCCACCTACTACCTAACCCACGTCAAACTCACGCCCGAGGCCCTCAGGGAAGCGGGAGACCTCAAACTCCAGGCTGGCATGCCGGCCGAGGTATTCGTCAAGACTCCGGCGCGCACGCCGCTTCAGTATTTGCTCGATCCCCTGACGGGTTTCCTGCAGCATTCCTTCCGCGAACCTTGAGCCGGGCTTCCTCTCCGCGAGCGGAATTAGAGGGGACCGATTGTGTATACAATAATTGGCCAATACCCGGATCAGTCGCGGCTGCCGACGCGATGCAATTCTGCGGGACCCGGTTCACAATTCCAGAAACGGCCTGGGGTGAAAATCATGAAACTCAGCAAAGAACAAAGCGAACAATTTGACCGCGACGGCTACCTGTTTTTCCCGAGCCTGTTCACTGCTCAGGAGGTCAAGGTCCTCCTGGATGAAGTACCAGCGATCTATGCACAGCGGCGTGCGGAGAATGTCCGCGAAAAAGACAGCGACGCGGTGCGCACCAATTTCGCCGCACACATGTATAACCGCCGGTTCGCGAAACTCGCCCGCCATCCGCGGATGGTCGAGCCGATCATGCAGCTTTTCGGCGAAGCGGTATACATGCATCAGTTCAAGGTCAACGGGAAGATGGCTTTCGATGGGGACGTGTGGCAATGGCACCAGGATTACGGCACCTGGAAAAACGACGATCAGATGCCGGAACCGCGTGCCATGAATGTCGCGATCTTCCTGGGCGAAGTCAATGAGTTCAACGGCCCGCTGATGTTCATCCCCGGCAGCCACAAGCTTGGCGTGCTGGAAGCCGAACACGATACTTCCACCACCAGCTATCCGTTGTGGACGATTAATCACGATACGATCCGCAAGCTGGTGGAACGCGGCGGGCTGGTCGCTCCCAAAGGTCCAGCGGGATCGATGATCTTGTTTCATTCTTGCCTGGTGCACGCATCGAACTGTAATTTGTCGCCCTGGGATCGCATCAACGTTTATTTGAGCCTGTGCGCGGTGTCCAACCACATCCGCCGGTTTAAACGCCCCGAGTACATCGCCCATCGTGATTTCACGCCTATCCACTGCCTGCCCGATGATTGCCTGATCAAGGACTACGACGTGGCGCTGCCCTGGAAAGACGGAACGCCCGCGGAGGCGCTCAAGCCGCTGGCTGCGTAATCAGCAACATGAACCTGTTTGCCAAACTTCGTGAGCGAGAAGCACAGGGAAAGCCACTGCGGGTAGGTCTGATCGGGGCCGGCAAATTTGGCGCCATGTATCTCGCCCAGGTACCGAAAACGCCGGGTGTGCATTTGAGCGGCATTGCCGACCTGTCCCCTGCGAACGCGAAGGCAAGCTTGCAACGGGTCGGCTGGAAAGCCGAACGCTATGCGGCGCCCACATTGGATGCGGCATTCTCTTCCGGCCTGACTCATGTCAGCGACGATTGGCAAGCACTGGTGGAGCATCCGCTGATCGATATTATCGTCGAGGCAACAGGGAATCCGATAGCCGCGGTGGAACATGCTTTGGCCGCATTCAAACACGGCAAGCACGTTGTCATGGTCACGGTCGAGGCGGATGCGATGTGCGGACCCTTGCTTGCGCGTCGCGCCAGGAACGCCGGTGTGGTCTACAGTCTTGCCTACGGCGATCAGCCGGCACTGATCTGCGACCTTGTCGATTGGGCGCGCGCGTCCGGGTTCAGTGTGGTTGCCGCCGGACGCGGCCATAAATGGCTGCCGCATTTCGCGCACTCGACACCAGAAACGGTGTGGGGTTATTACGGTTTGACGCCCGAACAGGCGAAAACGGGCGGACTCAACCCGAAAATGTTCAATTCGTTTCTGGATGGTTCCAAACCAGCCATCGAATGCACGGCGGTGTGTAACGCCACCGGGCTCACACCCGCTCCTTACGGCTTGCTGTTTCCGCCCGCCAGCGTCGATGACATTCCCAATGTGATGCGTCCGATAGCCGAGGGCGGCCATTTGCACCATAAAGGCCAGGTCGAGGTCATTTCTTCTCTCGAGACCGACGGTCGGGTCATTCCTTACGATATTCGCTTCGGCGTATTCGTGGTGTTCGAAGGCGAGACCGAATACATTCGCAACTGTTTCAAGGAATACATGGTGCGCACTGATGCATCGGGGCGTTATGCGTGCCTGTACAAAAGGTGGCATTTGATCGGCCTGGAAGTCGGCATTTCGGTGGCATCGGTCGGGCTGCGCGGCGAACCCACCGGTTGCCCGACCGGTTTCCGGGCCGACGTGGTGGCAACTGCGAAGCGCAACCTGAAGGCCGGTGAAATCCTTGACGGTGAAGGCGGATATACGGTCGTCGGTAAACTGATGCCGGCGGACACGTCTATAACTATCGGCGCCTTATCCCTCGGCCTTGCGCATGGGGTGAAAATGCTGCGGCC
>DATMZQ010000078.1:0-3780 GCA_035573615.1 Burkholderiales bacterium
TAAATATTCGTGATGGCAAGCACCATGATCAACACGATGTAGGCCAGCGCGCACGATTTGCCGGTCTGCCATTCCTGAAACGCCATCTTGTAAAGACGAATGGCGATCAGTTCCGTGGTGTCCATGCTGGTCATGATAAAAGCCAGGTCGAAAGTCTTGAATGCCTCCATGGTGCGAAAAATAATGGCGATCAACAGCAAGGGTGTCACCAACGGCAGCGTGATGCGGGTAAAGGTATACCAGCGTGTCGCGCGATCGATCGCTGCAGCCTCATAGAGATGCTGCGGAATCGCCGACAACCCCGCCAGCGAGAGCAGCATGACAAACGGCGACCACATCCAGATATCTGTCAGCGCAACCGCATACAGTGCGATGTCGGCATTCGACAGCCATTCGAAATCTTCCAGCCCGAGCGCGTAATTGATGATGCCCCATGAAGGGCTGTAGAGCAGTTGCCAGAACAGCCCGACGACCGCCATTGACATCATCATCGGCAGCAACAGCAACGTGGTTACCAGGCCTTTGGCGGGCACTTTGCGATTGAGCAGCAGGGCCACGCCAAAGCCGACCAGCACCTGCCCACCGACCGACACCAGCACGTATTTGGCGGTGATGGTGAAATTGGTCCAGATGTATGGATCGGCAAGCAACTCGCGATAATTTTCGAGACCAATAAAGTGCGCTGGCGACGAAGTGGATGCGCGAAAATCCGTGAAAGAGTAGCCGAGCGAATACAGCAACGGAAATATGTTGAAGACGATCAGAAAACTGATCGTCGGAATGATGAACAGGTTGCGTATGGCGATATCACTCAGGCCCCGCCTGGCCGAAGCGGAGCCAGGATCAAGCCTGGCCAACATCTAATTTCCTCCCGCCGGTTGGACGAATCCGTGCTCCTCACCGCAAACACGGGAAGGCGTCCCGCCTTCCCGTCCAAACCAAAAAAGCTACTTGAGCAAGCCCGCCTTGCGGAAGGTCTTGTCCCAGTCATTGGCTACGCCGGTCAATGCCTCTTCTGCCGTGCCCTTGTTGCCGACAATGAAAGGATGCAGACGCTTGTTCATGGAATCGAGCAGCTCCGCGTATTCCGGCACCGCCCAAAAATCCTTGACCATGAACATGGTCTCGTAGAAGGCCTGGTTGTACGGCGTAGCCTTGCGGAATTTTTCGGATTGCAGGACTTTCGCGCTACAGGTATAGCCACCGAGTTCCGCCCACTTCTGCTGCACGTCATCCTTGATGAACCATTCCAGGAACTTGGTGGCTTCGGCCTGCTTCTTGGAATAACTGATGATGGAAATGCCCTGTCCGCCCAAGGCCGCAAAGCGCTTGCCGCTGGGACCGGCAGGATTGGAGAAATAGCCGGTGACTTTTGCATTCTTATTGGTCGCAGGATTCGTCAGCGCCGGGAAGAAGGCAAAAAAGTTCATGCTCATCGCCGCCAGCCCTTCGGTGATGGCCTGGTTGTCTTCCATGAAGAACACCTTGCCCCAGCCGGGTGGAGTGTACTTATAGAGTTCCTTGTAGAACTTGAGTGCGTCGATTGCAGTCTTGCTGTCGATGACGCCTTTAACTTTGTAACTGCTGTAATCACCGAGTTCGCCGCCGTAACCGAATAGCACGTTTTCGTAGCCCATCACCAGCGCGTCATAGCTATTGTCGGTGTAGATTGCAATGCCGTAGCGTTTCTGATCCGGACGATGAAAGAATTCGGCAATGTCACGCATGTGCGCCCAGGTCTTCGGAACACCGAGGTCATAGCCATACTTTTTCTTGAAAGCGGCCATTTCCTTGGGATCTTCGAACCAGTCCTTGCGATACGACCATCCTGTTGCGTCGCCCTCAAGCGGCACGGCCCAGTATTTCTTGCTGCCCTTTGGATACTCCGCATAGCCCTCTACAGTAGCGGGCGCCATGCTCTTGTCCACGCCGTGCTTCTTGAAGAAGTCGGTCAAATCCACGTAGTGCCCGGCAGTGGAACCCGCGCCGAGCCACTGCGAATCGCCGACCACCAGATCGTATGCATCGCCTTTTGCAGCAAACTCACGAAACGCCTTGGTTTGGAAATCCGGCCAGGGCGTCGTCTCTACCGTGACCTTTACGCCGGTTTGCTTTTCGTAGTCCTTCACCAGCTCCTGCAAGTAATTCGCCGGGTCCCATTGGGCCCACAGGATGGTCAGTTTTTCCGCCGCGAGCGCCGAACTGCAGGCCAGGGCGAAAGCAGCGCCGGCCAGCAGGCCGGACCAGGTCTTCTTGCTCATTGCATGCTCCTCCACATTGGTAATTTTTTAAGCCGGACATTGTGACTAAAACAGCCGGCCACCCCAGAAACCCGCCGCACAACTCTGCCGCGGCCCTAACAGAACGCTCCGTTCTTACTTACCTTTCCGTGCAACACTGTTCCTCAATGTCGTGCTTGCCCTGTGACGCGACGATCGCCCACTATGACTGCCTGCCTTACCGTTCTCCGCGATTGTGGCCTGGATGAGAGCGTGACAAGTCCACAGGGCAACATTCTGCGCACGATGACCATCGAGACCCCAAATATCCTTCAATACCACGAACGCCTCCGTTCCAAACACCAGCGATAGCGACTGCTTCAATCTTGCAAAGCCGGCCGCGGTCAGCTTGCTCTTCAGCGGCTGGATCGCCGAATGCAGCAGGCCAATGCGGTTTCCCCGCACCATCTGTTCCTCGCTACCGGCGAGGCCGGCGTGCCTGCGCGCCCACTGGTCCAGCGCAAGACGCAGTGCTGCCTTTAGCGTCGCCTCATAGTCCTCCATGCGCGGATAAGCGAAGGTCACCAGCTGCGTGACCCTTTCCTCTGCATCCGAAGAATCGGAAGTCCACGCCAAAATCGGGCCGAGCGCCTCATTGACCGCAGCCTGGATGAGCGCGGCCTGAGTGGGAAAATAGCGGTACGCGGTCGCCCGAGAAACTTGCGCGGCAGCCGCCACGTCGCTGACCGAAGGGATGTGTCCATCCTGCATCAAGCGCATGGAAGCTTCCAGCATGACCTTGCGCATCCGCGCGCGCGGACCTCTTTCCGCTTGTACTTTTCCTCCCGGTTCAATTTTGTTGTTAGCGCGGCGCTTGAGACGCCGTTCTTGACCTGAGACTAGCATCTCACTACGATACCAGCGTATTACCCAAAAAAAAATTTCGCCAGCGTTTATTTTCGCGCTGCGACGCACAAAGCGCGATAGCCGCGCATCATTCGGAGGAGAAAACGCATGCTGCGTGACGGAGAGGGCGCGCTGCGTTTGCGTCTACGGCACCGTCCTTCCCCGCTTCATTCCTGTGCACCAACGCGATGAAGCGCATATACGTGGTCGGCACCGCTGATACCAAAGGCCTGGAGCTGGAGTATGTCCGATCGCTGGTCAAGGCGGCCGGCACTCCCGCGATCATTGTCGATGTCGGTACCAGAACCGCCCAGATTAAAACCGGCGTTGCAGCAACTGAAGTCGCATCGTTCCATCCCAGAGGCAAGGAATTCGTGCTCAGCAGCGAGGATCGCGGCACCGCTGTTGAGGCGATGGCAGAAGCCTTCGCACGATACATCGTAACCCGCACCGATATCGCGGGCGTAATCGGCATCGGTGGGGGCGGCGGCACTTCCATCATCACTGCCGGCATGCGCAAGTTGCCGGTCGGCCTTCCGAAGCTCATGGTTTCCACCCTCGCTGCTGGCGATATCGGCCAGTTCGTGGGTGCCAACGACATCACCATGATGTATTCAGTGACCGATGTTGCCGGTTTGAACCGCATTAGCCGAGT
>DATMZQ010000079.1:0-5150 GCA_035573615.1 Burkholderiales bacterium
GAGGCCTTGACCATGTCTTCGGCAATCTTCAGTTGCAGCCATGTCTCGCTTGCGGTGAACCAGCCTTTGGCCACAGACGCTGCCAGCGATTGCCGTCCGAACTCGAAGTCAGCCTGTGCTGAGGCATACGACTCCTGATAAGCATTGCGGCTGTAGCGCATGCGGCCCCACAAGTCCGCCTCCCACGAAACGCCGAGGGAAATGAATTGCAAGGCATCGCCGCCGCCCATGTTGATGCCGCCGGTGCCAAGCAAATTCACGCTGGGACGAAGTGCAGCCTTGGCAAGCTCGACGTATTGCGCGGATTGCGCAACCCGTACTGCGGTTACGCGCAGTTCAGGATTGTTGGTCATTGCTTCCGCGATCAGTGCATCGAGCTGCGGGTCACCCAATGCGGCAAGCCAGTTATCCGCTATTGGACCGGCATCCGCCCCGGCCTTCCATGCACCAGGCAGCGCAATATTTTTCATTGCTTCCTGCCGCACCTGTTCGGGGGTCGGCGGCGCCTTGGTGGCGCAACCGATCAGCAGGGCGGCGCTCAGCACACCGAGCATCCATTTCACGGCTTGCATCTCCCGTTAGTGCAGCTTCAGAACCAGCCAGTCGAGCTTCGTCCCGACACGCATGAAGACTTTGCGCAGAATATGAATCGCCTCGCCGGCGTCGGTATAGATCGTGCCGTTGCCGGTCGCGCCCGACGGCAGGAATACATCTTTGTCCTTGTCATCCAGATGCAAGCGGACGGCAAGATGGCCGGGCGGAATGGGCGCAATGCCGGCGCTGCTGCTGGCCCCGCCGATAGGCAGTTGTCCCTGCGCCGTGGCCCACATAATGGAATCGACTTTGCACTTGATGATGCGGCCGGGAAGCGTCGATATGGCAATTTCAGCTTCCTGGCCGGGCTCGACCCGCCGGACTTCGTTCTGTCGGAAGATCGCCATGATCCATTGCTCATTCTCGACGAACGTCATGGCAGGCATCGCGGGGAACTGTACGGCCATCGCGCCGGGCCGCAGGGCAAGCGATACTACTGTGCCATCCGCCGGAGCGCGATATACGGTTTGCTCAAGTTTCCATTGCGCGTCGGCGAGCTGCGCCTCCGTGCGCATAATCTGTGCCTTGACGTTGGCAATTTCGTCCTGTTCGCCAGAAGGCGTCCTGGCCAGCAACTTTTCACGGATCTGCGATTCACTTGCGGTGGCCGAAGCGAGTTCGGCTTCGAGATTGGCCGTATCCGCCAGCGCCTGTTCGTAGTCGAAACGATTGCCCGCACCCGCTTCGGCAAGTTCCTTGTACTGCTTCAGGCGCTGGCGCGTGAGGGCGAGCTTGGAACGTGTCGAGGCTTTCTTTCCGGTAGCGGCCTTCAGTTCTTCACCAAGGCCGCGTTGATTGGCTCCCGCGGTGATGAGCTGTACTTCCAACTGGTTGATCTGCGCTTCAAAGCCCTGGACCTCCAGCGCATACGGCGTACTGTCGAGTTTAAACAGTATGTCGCCCTTCTTGATCGGGCGGTTCGGTTCGATGGGTACTTCAGTGACAAGCCCGCTGACTCGCGGATTTACCGGCACCACGTAGTTGACGACCCGCACGTCGGCAGAGGAGGGGGCCACGACGTTCAAGACCAGAATCAATATGGTCAGCGCGACGACCGGTATGGTGATCACGATGACCTGGCTGACGATATTCCAGGGAAGCCATTTGAATTTGATGAAGATCAGCCAGACGAAAAACGAGTAAATCCCAAGCAGGAGGATGTCCACTACTTAGCCCTTCTCCACCCGGCTGATCGGCTGCCTTGCCAGACTGTTTTCGAGTTCGGCCACGCGTCTGCGAAGTCTTCTGATCTCTCTCAGCTCATCCGCTTCCGTTTCTTCGTTCGATGGCAGAGCGAGAACCTCTTCGCCATGCACTACGCGGTCGGTTCCGTAAGCCATCTTGTAGAGCACCGGTTTGGAGTACGCCCATAGCCAGGCGAGCGGCCAGAGCAGTCCACCGAACGCGAGCGACAGCAGGCAAAGTACCTGGATGGCCTTGGCTTGCGGATGGTGCTTCTTCTCAGCAATTTTTTCCGGAAGGATGTGAACCAGCCAGAAAACAACAATGACTACAATGGGCACGACAACGAGCACGACCCAGGCGATTGCATTGGCCACCATGTCCAGCGTTTCCCCTTTGAATAGCGAGGCGTGCGCGGAATAGGGAATCCATGCCGCCAAAGCCAGAAAAATACCAGGGGCTCGTTGAAGGAATGCGCGCGCGTGTCTGGATTCCAGCAACCGTTTCATATTGAGATCGCGATATTCATAGTCAGCGCATGATCCTACATGCCTTCTGCAAATTAGAGAACCTTTCGATACCTTCGTCGGTTCGCTGGCTGGAACCGGTCCTGAGGCTATCCCTTGCCGGGACCGGGCGCCACACGGGTTCGGCGTCCAGATCTTCACGGCGCAAGGATTTCGGCGGTCACTTTGCCGCGGGCGGCGAGATACACGGTGAATACTGAGCCGTTAGCCGGCCTCGAGATGCCCAGCAAGTTCAAGTCGTCAACACCGCCATGCAACTGCACGTTACCGTTGCGGCGATTTAGCAGGCTGTCGATCTGCCCCTTGAACTGCGAAATACGGTCGCTTAGCGGAATGGTGTATTGCTCCCGCAGGCGGTCGCGGATCTGGCTGTGTGCAACGAAACTCGCAGACTGCAGCAGGACCTGGTCCGAATCCAGCGTGTAGTCGAGGTCCGGAAAGTTGAGTACCTGTGTCTCGGGATTCAGATAAGGCGTACCCGCGAGATCGAAACTCCCGCTGAAGTCTCCGCTGAAGCGTGCCTTGATGAGCACCTGCGAGCCTTCGCCCGTGATGTCTGCGCTGGTGATGCGGATCTTGTAGTTTCCGATTGTGACTTCCATCCCGCCCTGGTCGATATTCAGTGCCTTATCCAGATTGGCCTGGATGAATGATTCGTCGACCTCGACCGGGATTTGCAATCTGAAGCTGTCGTCGTGCGTGGCGCCGTACGCAAGCGGAAGCGGCTTCGGATTGCTCGCAACCTTTGCGCCTGTCGCGATGACTGGCCTTACGCGTAACTGCAGACCCGTACGCAGTACGCCGTCGCGCACGGTTACCGGCACGATACCAAGCGCCTCCGGATTCCAGACCAGCCACACGGCCGGGCGTACCTCGCGCGGTTCACTCATCCTTTGCCAGGCCGCCTCGATTGGGGTGCGCAGGTCCAGTTCAGCCGACATGCGTGTATCCAGTGCGGGCAATATCTGGCCCAATGTCGTACCGAAGGCAACCATGAGTGATTCCGTGATGTCGACGCCGACGGGTTGCATGACGCACGGGTTACCTGCGGTCGCGCGTTGCAATTTGGAATGCACGCTCGTCGCCAGGTTGGGGAGGATGGTAATCTCGCTGTCGATGGCAACCCGGGCGGTCCGCAAGGGCTCTCCGTCGGTCCCGCACCAGGCGTTGATTGCTGCGCCGGGACAAGGCAATTGCTTGCGGGCTTTCAGCCAATAACTCAAGTCGAGCGTCGTGGTAAGCACCGTGCCCGCTCCGGAGAGGGCGATGGGACCACGCTCGATGGAGTAGCCGACGTCTTCCCCACAAGATGGAGCGTTCGACCCGCCATTGAGCGCTTGCTGGAACGGCTGGACCCCAATGGAGCGCTGCAGGGCCGTCTCGGCCGCCTTCTCAATGGCATCGAGCTCAATCGCAATCGGAATATTGACGTACGAGACGACGGCCTTGGGTGCCTGGGGTACCGGCATGGGCGGCGGCGCCTGGGCGCAACCCCAAAGGACCGGCCACGCAATGACCAGAGCGGACCAGCCCTTCACTGCGTTCGCACTCGCCACCCGAATCCGGCGGTCGGATATGTTCACTGCAAAATACTCCACAAACGTGTGAAAGCGCCACAAACCTGATGGACCAGGGCCGCGTGGCGATGGGTAACCCGGAAAAATGGTCTCGGGATATAAGTTAGAGCAAGGGCTGCATTGTCGGGCATTTGCCACTGTCCATGTGCAGCCTAGTGTATTGGCACTTCCTCTGCCCGGTTTGATCTGCGTCAAACCGGCGATTTTTGCCGCGATGCCGAGGGAACGCGCACACAGATGGCAGCCGTATAGTGTTAGCATCGACCAAAATAAACAAACCTGTGCTAAAGAGGTTCAGCCAATGCCCACGGTATTGGTACCACGTCGCGAAATTGCAAGCCGCATTGCATTGCAAGGCCCGGGAGCATAGCGCCCCGGAACAAATCGTTTTTAGTTTCGGTGCGCCGCCCTGGCGTGCCGGCCTGTTCGATAACCAAGAGGGGGATTTGAGATGAAAAAAATAGTTGTCTTCGCCGCACTGATTTCCGGGCTGAGCATGATCAGTCCAGCCGGTGCGGAACAAAAAGCAGGTGTGGTCGTGGCCGACTCCACGGAGACGATCGTCACAGTGGTTGATGTGGACCGGGAAGCACGTACCGTCACGGTGCGTGGAGAAAAAGGGCACTTGACCATGATTAACGTCCCGGAGCGAGCGCAGAACCTGGATCAGGTCGTGCCCGGCTCGCGCTTCAAGGTTCAGTACGTGAGATCCGTTGCGCTGTCGCTGCGCAAAGGCAGCGGCGTTGCCAGTTCGAACACAGGCAGCACGGTCGAGCTCGCCGCCAAAGGAGACACTCCCGGGGGCACCATGGTCAGCGTGCACCAGGTCAACGCGGTGGTAGAGGCGCTGGATCGCGATAGTCGTTCAGTCACGCTGCGCGGACCGGAAGGCGGCCCATTCGATGTGCAAGTTGGCGAAGAGGTCAAGGCTTACGGCGACATTGAAGTCGGCGACACCGTTACCGTTGAGTATACCGAAGGGTTGGCGATGCACATGATTAAGCAGTAGCACGCACGGCGGCTATGACCGTTTGCATCTAAGCCGCCGTCCCGCACGCCGCGAACTGCAGTCCCGGCTGAATCCTGATCAGATCCGGCATCAATATGCGCGTCCGTACTGTGCTGCGTCGTATCCTGATTGCGGGAGCAATAGTCCTGGTGCTGTTGGCAGCGATCCTGCTCAGTGCTCCGCTATTGCTCTCCTTGCCTTCACTGCACGACCAGCTGGAGCAAAAAGTTTCCGAGGCGGCTGGCGGCCAGATCACCTGGG
>DATMZQ010000080.1:0-2405 GCA_035573615.1 Burkholderiales bacterium
CCCTGCACTGCGCAAGAACCAAGTGCCTGCGGAACATCCGGCGTATCGCGGAAGCCATAGTTCACCAGGACCCGCCAGAACAACGGCGAAAGCTGCTGCGCCTGCACACGGTCCTTGGATTCGATCCATGGCAGCTCATGAAACACGACGGTCAGGATTACGTTCGTCCGGTGCAGCACATTGTTGTGTTTGAGGTTATGCAGCAAGGCATGCGGTACGGTCTCGGGATCCGCAGTCAGGAAGACCGCCGTGCGGGCCGCCTGCGGCGGCTGGCTTTGCAGGAGTCCCTGCAAAAACGGTACGAGCGGCGGGTCATCGGCGCGCATGGTGGCGAGCAGCAAATTGCGCCCACGCATCCAGGTTGTCATCAATACCAGAATGAGCGCGGCGATGAGCACTGGAAACCAGCCGCCCTGCGAAAATTTCAACAGGCAGGACACGGCTAGTACGCCATCGACGACGAGAAAGAATCCGGTTGCACCGATTGCCACCCATAATGGATAACGCCATGCATGGCGAACCACAAAAAAGGTCAGTAATGTTGTGATGAACATGGTCAGCGTTACCGCGATCCCGTAGGCCGAGGCCAACGCAGACGATGATCCGAAGCCGATGGTTGCAACCAGCACGGCGGCCAGTAGCGTCCAGTTGATGGCTGGCATGTAGATTTGCCCGATCTCGCGGGCTGACGTATGGATGATACGCATGCGCGGCAGCACGCCAAGCTGAATGGCTTGGCGCGTCATGGAATACGCGCCCGAAATGACTGCTTGTGATGCGATGACAGTAGCGCTGGTAGCCAGTACGACGGCTGGCAGCAGCAGTACCGGAGGAAACAGTCGATAGAATGGGTTTTCGAGCGCGGACGGGTCCGCCATCAATAGCGCGCCCTGACCGAGATAATTCAGGGCCAGCGCCGGCAGGACAAACCCGCACCATGCGAGTTGTATCGGCTTTCTCCCGAAATGACCCAGATCCGCATAAAGCGCTTCGGCACCCGTTAGGGCAAGCACGATGGCGCCGATGGCCGCGAACACCCCCCAGCCGCGTGCCGCGAGAAAATCGTAAGCGCGCACAGGGTTCAACGCGGCCAGGATCGCCGGTTCGCGCAAAATCTGGACAACCCCGGCCACAGCCAGCACAGCGAACCAGAGCACGATGACCGGGCCGAACAGTACCCCGACTGAAGCCGTGCCGCGATTCTGCACGGCAAACAAGACGACCAGCACGCCAACCGACACAGGCAACACATACGGATCCAGCGCCGGCGTGGCAACGTGCAACCCTTCCACCGCGCTCAAAACCGAAATCGCGGGCGTGATCACGCTATCTCCATAGAACAGCGCTGCACCGGCGATGCCGATCAGGATAAGCGTGCTGCGCCAGCGCGGCGTTTTGCCGGCAGCGGCAACCGCGAGTGCGGTGAGGGCAATAATGCCCCCTTCGCCACGATTATCCGCACGCAGGATTAACAACACATATTTCAGCGTGACGACCAGCATGAGTGCCCAAACGATCACGGACGCTGCGCCAATCAGGTTGGCCGGATTGAGGGCCACTCCGGTGTTGGGACCGAAAGTCTCCTTGATCGTGTACAGCGGGCTGGTGCCTATGTCGCCATAAACAACGCCCAGCGCTCCGAGCGCGAGTGCAGCGGTGCCCTGCTTGTTTTTGATCTGCTGCACACCAACCTCCACCGAATCGTGAGGTTGCTTTTTAGCGTGGACTGCGTAAAAAAAGAATAAAGATCCCAATCATTCGTCGGCAAGCCGGTAACCAACTCCGGTCTCGGTCAGCAGGAAACGCGGATCAGCCGGGTCGCTTTCTATTTTTGCTCGCAGCTGTCCCATGTAGATACGCAAATAATGTGTGTGCTCCACATACTCAGGTCCCCACACGTCCTGCAATAGTTGCCGATGTGTCACGACATTGCCGGCACTGTGCGCCAGCCGCGCCAGCAACTGGTACTCGATCGGCGTTAAGTGCACGTCCCGATTGGCATACCGGACTCGGTGTCGCGCGAAATCTATGCGTAAACGATCCAGCTCGTAGGCCGGCGCTTGCACGCCGCCAGCCAGGCGCAACGCAACTCGAATGCGCGCTCGCAATTCTCCAATCCCAAAAGGCTTGGTGATGTAGTCGTTTGCGCCGGCATCGAGGGCTTCGATCTTGCGCCGTTCATCGACGCGGGCCGAAAGAATGAGAATGGGTACGGCTGATTTGCTGCGAATGTCGCGCACCACTTCGACACCGTCCATATCCGGCAGGCCGAGGTCGAGTACGATCAGCGCGAACGAACGATGCAGTGACAGTTGAAGCGCTTCCCGTCCCCCTGCCGCAGTGAACACGGCGAACCCATCCGCTACGAGGCTGGTTTTCAGGAACAGGCGAATCTCGGCATCGTC
>DATMZQ010000081.1:0-2487 GCA_035573615.1 Burkholderiales bacterium
GCGGTTCATGATGGACCTGCGCACGCGGCTGGTGACCGGGAATATCTTCCAGGGTGACGATGTGGTTCAGCTCAGCACCGATGGCTTTACGTGCTATCCGGAAGCTGTCGATCTGGCCTTTGGCCCGCACGTCAAGTTCGGAACCATCGTGAAGGAATTTCGCAACGCGGTGCGGCCCTACACGCCATCGGAAATAGTGGGCAGCCGGCGACGGGGCATATTCAACATAAGCGGCCGGGAGCAAACCCGCACGATATGCACCAGCCACGTTGAGCGGTCGAACCTGACGATCCGCACGTTCATGCGACGGTTCACCCGGTTGACGCTGGGCTTCTCCAAGAAGCTAGAGAACCTTGCCGCAGCTTTCGCTCTCCACGCTGCCCATTACAACTTCTGCCGGGTTCACGGCACGCTTGGAAAGACCCCGGCAATGGCTGCTGGCGTGACCAACGATATTTGGACTTTGGCGGACCTGTACGAAAAGGCCCTCGGATGAATGCGGTGATACCGTTTGAAATCGGTCAAGGAAAACCGGCTAGCGGCGCTTTCGGCGCTCAAAAGCCTCGAAGGCCACTCCGCAAAGCGATCCAAGCACCGCGCCAAGAATCAAGAACAAGAGCATGTCTGAGGTGTTTGAGGTGCGGCCTTCTGCGACTGCCAGAAGCGACCCAAGCGCCATGCCGAAGGCAGCGCCAATTGAGAGTCGTAGCTTGTTCTCCATGCCCACCATCATACCCCACGACGCAAATTCAATGAAAGAAAATTCAAAGTGTCCCACTACCCACAGCCGGGTAGTGATATCGTTTGAATCACGAATTTTCGCGTTTGGTACGCGATTTGATTTAACGACTCACTCCGCCACTGCGGCCAGCGCTCGGGACGGGGATGGTAAAGGGTCATGATTAGTTGTCGGCGTTGGGCGGAAAGATCTCGTCAAACATCTCAACGAAACTGCCGCCATGACGCTTCTCGAATATCATTAAGTCGCGCCTCGTTCTCCGCACGCTCCAAACTCCTGGCGCGTACATTTCGACGGGAATATTATGGAGCGCGTCGGCCAGCGCCTGCGTAACGCCTGGATCGTCTTCTTGCCGCATGGCGCAAAATGCGTATTGAAGAAACTCGCCCAGAGCCCGACGCTGGCTGTCATTTGGTAATGGATCGTTCTCCATGTCCTCATGATACCCGAACGGAGAGCGGGGGCGGAGGGTTGCTGACCAACGCGTTGCCCTAGGCCGGAGCCCAACGCGTTGGCCCTATCGCAGGTGTCCATCACCATCGGCAGCATCTTGAATCAGGTCTTTGTAGGTATCCATAAGGCTGATAATCTCACGATGCAGTTCCTCGTACTCATTCTGCTGGATGGGAAGCCCCTTGCCATGAACGATTGAATTGCGGTACTGAACCAAGCGATCAATTACCGGCTTCTCCTTCAATGCAAACGGGGCGTAGTCAATGCCCAGGGTCGCGGCAATTTCCCTGAGCACCTCACCCTTTAGGTTTGATCTGGTCGAAATTACGCCCTTAGTTGGAATCCGCTTAGTCGCTGGCGGTGGCGTGCCCAGGTCCCTCACGATGTCAACTAAACGAGCATGCGACGATGTCTTCTTTGCCTGACCAGCCGACAGAATGTCCCCGCTAAGTGCAATGGCGACAAAACATGATTTCAATTTTCCGACTTCCATTGTGCCGCGCGCAAGATACTTCAGATAGGAATTCGATGTGTCCTTAACGAACCCCTCCCAGTGAGCGTACAGAAGGCCGATGCCAGCTCGTCGCAACACGCGTGCATTTTGCGCGGATGCGCTGTCGGCCAAGAACTTGAGCTGAGTCAGCTCCTGTTTTCGCCATGCCAGATTTTTGTCGAGTCGACTTGCCAGCTGGGCTGGGCTAGCGATTCTCATTTGGCGAAGATGCTCCGCCCGCGTGCTAGGGTGGTTGGCAGTCGAGAGGCCGCCGCAAGTCCAGTGGAGGTCAGGAAAGTCGGATTTGACCACACCTTAGTCTTGACCAGCTTGGCGATGCTGTCGGGGGTCTTGGTCTTGTTTTTCTCAGCATCAGACCCGATCCCCAGCGCGATGACTTCATATGCGGCGACAGAGAATCCGCCGCTGAACCGTTCTTTTTCGATTTCGTATTTGCGGAAACTGTCGGCATCCAAAGCTGCCGCAAGCAAATCGAATGTCCCCTTGAAGGCTTTTTCCTCTTTATCTGTGTCAAGTTTTTTAGAACCGGCAACGGCGATCATCTTCTTCGTAAGGTACTCGCCAAGCGCCACGCCGGACGCGGGCAACTCAGACATCGCCAGCTTTCTCAACAACACGAATCGCAATGCGAGTTCAACGTCATAGGCTTCCTTTGTCAATTTCTCTGGCAGTGAGATGCACCTACGGAAGTTTTCGTAATTTGCCAACGCGTTCAGCCATTTATAGAGATTCCTATCTATGCTAATCAGTATGCAGTTGCGCAGTTCCTGTGCGGACAGGA
>DATMZQ010000082.1:0-3574 GCA_035573615.1 Burkholderiales bacterium
TATCGCGTCATCCGCCAGGCGCAGCTGCAGCGCTTCGACGGTAAGCAGTGGGTCAGGTTTGGGGAAATGATTGCGAATTGAGAAGGGTCGCTGGGCCGATCGCAGGCCGGTGACTAGGTAGCTTTCTTGAAAGTAAATACCCGTCTGTCCTCTGTCGTCCGTCTTCTGTTCGCTGATGTGGGGCGGCCCTTAGCTTCGGTCTCTTCGCTCTTGTATCCCTTGCGATAGTCCCAAAATGGGACTATGCTTGCTCATGCGCGTTATTGCTCTTTCCACTCTGCGCGATTTTTGGAGCGGCAAGTCGGCGTACTCTGATGCACGAGAGCCGGCGCTCGCGTGGTATCGACATGTGCTCAGAGCGGACTGGAGTGCACCGAACGACGTGAAACGGGACTTCGGCACTGCCAGCATCCTGCGTGATGGCAGGGTAGTTTTTAATATTGGCGGCAACAAGTACCGGCTTATTGTGTGGATAAACTATCCATATCGCGTGGTGTACATACGATTCATCGGAACGCATTTGCAATACGACAAGATCGATGCGCAAAGGATATAGAGGAAGAGATCATGCAAATAAAGCCTATCAGGACGAAAGCCGATCATCGTGCCGCGCTGAAAGAAGTCGAGGGACTGATGTCGGCCGGGAAAGGGACGCGCGATGGTGAACGGCTGGATGTGCTGGTGACGCTGGTTGAGGCATACGAACGAAAACACTTCCTGATGGAACTGCCCGATCCTATTGAAGCCATCCGCTTCTGCATGGAGCAGAAAGGCCTGACAGCAAAAGACCTTGTGCCGATGATCGGCCAGATCAACCGTGTTTACGAAGTACTCAACGGCAAGCGACCGTTGACGCTTCAGATGATCCGGCGGCTGCACCGCGACCTGGGAATACCGGCCGAATCGCTGATCGGAGAAATAGGGGAGAGGCGGGCAGCCTGAGGGGGGAGCCCCTTTCGGTACATCGCTTCCCCCGTCACCCGTTATGGTGGTGGCTCAGTACCCGCTCTTAGTTGAGCGCTAAAGACCCAATCTGTCCTCTGCTGGCGATATGTCGAAAAACTTTACTTTTTTCGACATATTGTGGTGATATGTCGAATCGTTCGACATGTCCCGCCGATGTGTCGAAAAACACGGAGCATTTCGACACATGCCCAGGTTCGACCCCAGCCGTCCCCATAACACGCTGCCCCAACTGCCGCCGAAGGCAGACATCGAAACCCGTTCGATCCTCAAGGCCTGCATCGACGCCCGTGCTGCAGTGGCGGCGCTGCAGCAGGCGGGTACGCTGATTCCCAACCAGGGCGTGTTGATCAATACGATCCCATTGTTGGAAGCACAGGCCAGTTCCGAAATCGAGAACATTGTTACGACCACCGACGCGCTGTTCAGGTATGCGCAAATCGACCCGGAGAGAGCAGACGCCGCTACGAAGGAAGCGTTGCGTTACCGCACGGCGCTGCGTCTGGGCGTGGAATCGTTGAAAGCGAAGCCGCTCAGCACGTCCACTGCCGTTGCGGTTTGCTCCACCATCCAGGGTCGCGACATGGAAATCCGGCGCGTGCCGGGAACAACGCTCACAAACCCGGCCAGGAAGACCGTTATCTACACGCCCCCGGTCGGCGAGGCCTTGTTACGGGAAAAACTCGCCAACTGGGAACGATTCATCCATGACCAGACGGGGATCGATCCCCTGATCCGCATGGCGGTTGCGCATTACCAGTTCGAGGCAATCCACCCATTTGCCGACGGAAATGGCCGGACCGGTCGCGTGCTCAACCAGCTTATGCTGGTCGAGCAAGGACTGCTGGACTTGCCGGTTCTGTATCTTTCGCGTTACATCATTGGTAACAAGGCGGACTACTATCGCCTTCTGCTGGCCGTGACACGGGATGCCACCTGGGAAAAATGGATCCTCTACATGCTTGCGGGTGTTCGGGAAACGGCAGTATGGACGGTCGAGAAAATACAAGCGATCCACAAACTCATGGGCCATACCGCGGAATACGTTCGTTCCCATGCGACGAAGATTTATCAACGCGAGCTGGTCGAACTGATTTTCGTGCAACCTTACTGCCGCATTCAGAATCTCGTGGAGGCGGAGTTGGGGAATAGGCAAACCGCAGCCGTTTACCTGAAGACGCTCGCCAATATCGGAGTTCTCAAGGAAGTCAAAGCAGGCCGTGAGAAATTATTCGTCCATCCCAAGTTTATAGCGCTGCTGACGAGCGAAACGCATAAATTCAAATCCTACGGGGCCGTGGAGCAAAAGCCCGTCGCAACAAAAGGCGCCACGCGACGCGTACGCGGGAATAGAAGCTGAGCCCCACCGGACATGTAATGACGTCAAATATCGGTTCCAGGGTTATCGTCGCATGACTGGTTATGCGCATGCCACATAACCGATATCCGAGCGGAAAGCCGCAACCGGAACCCAGCGCGACGTAAAGGCGATAGTCGAAAAGGAGTAATGATGGCTACTAAAATCACAAAGTCCAGCGGCAACGTGTTTCTCGATCTGGGCTTTCCGCCCCACGAGGCTGCGGTAATGTTGTTGCGTGCGCAGCTCGCCGAAGCGCTGCGCGCGTGGATGGAGCAAGAAGGTTTCACGCAGGCGGATGCCGCGAGAAAGCTGGGTATCGCTCAGCCACGCGTATCGGAAATCACCCGCGGTAAGGTGGAGTTACTGTCGCTCGATTACCTCGTGGGTCTCTGCGCCAAGGCTGGCATTCCGGTGAAGATGCGGCTCGCCGCCTGAAACTGCCAGCGCGACTATTGACTGCGCCGTGGAGCTTTATTCGATTCGTCACGCCGTTGAAGGAAATGAAGGTTGCAAGAGTTCGACGTAGCTTTTTTGAGCAAGAGCCGCTTGAGGTTGGCCAAGCGCTCATTGGCATGGAGCTCGGGTCAGATTTAACCAACAGCGCGTGCGGCGGACTGATTGTCGAAACAGAGGTGTATGTTGGTCCAGAGGATCGCGCGTCTCATTCCTGGAACGCGCGTAGAACCGCTCGTACTGAAGTTATGTTTGGTCCGCGTGGCTACTCATACGTCTTTCAGATTTACGGCATGCACTACTGCTTCAACATAGTCGTTGGTCCAGGGCGAATGCCTGCGGCCGTGTTGATTAGAGCGCTGCGGCCAACGTTCGGGTTGGAAATCATGGCTAACAACCGCGGTCTTTCAAGCGTGCCGGCAAACCTGCGGCTGCTTACCTCTGGCCCAGGACGATTGGCGCAAGCACTCGGAATCGCTCGCCAGGCAAACGGGTTGGATCTATGTCAGGCGCCGCTGTGGGTTCGGCGCTCTGCGGTTGGACGCCGCCTCGCCGCTGCCCATGGAATCCGAGCCGGGGCTCGTATCAACGTAGAGTATGCCGGGCAGTGGGCAAGGCGAAACTGGCGATTTACCCTCTCGGGGGATCGATTCGTCAGCGTTGCTACCTGACTCGATGTGGGGACCGGCGAGGCACATAAAAAGCGCCTCACTTCGACGCAATCCGCTTCTGCATGAAACAGAAAAGCCTGACAGCCAAAGATCTCATTCCGATGAGCGGCGGATCAACCGCGTTTAC
>DATMZQ010000083.1:0-2343 GCA_035573615.1 Burkholderiales bacterium
CGACCGGCTGCGAGCGATGACGGCGCAGAAAAAGTAAGGGTCAGGGCTAAAAGTAGATCGCGCAGTCCGGTAATCCTGCCCGCATCTTGTCGCTTTATCGCCGCCCCTTTTTGGTCCACGGGCCGGTCTAGCTGAGCGGGCCACTGCGTCGCAGCGCTCATTTTTGGATCGGCGGCCGAATGTCACTGCGCCGACAACGCCGGTCTGCGCGCCTTCCACGGGCGACTCTGTTCCAGCTGTCCGGCAAGGCGGAACAATGTGGCTTCATCGCCGAATCGGCCAGCGAAATGCGATCCAACCGGCAGCCCGTCCGCGTTCCAATGGAGCGGCACCGACATGGCGGGTTGACCGGTTACGTTGCAAAGACCGGTGATCGGCGCGAATTCCCATGCGCGACGGAACGCCGCAAACAGATCCTCTGGCGGCGCCTCGAAGCTGCCGAGAACTGGCGGCGGTTCCGTCACCACCGGCGTGAGCCATATGTCGTATTCGAGGAAAAATCGCGCAATGCTCCGGGATATCAGTTGCAATTCCGATATGGCAAGTTGGTATTCGGCAGCGCTTACGCGGCGCCCCATCTCGTACAGCTTCCAGGTAACCGGTTCGACATCACTGTCGTCGATACATTTGTTGCTCTCGCGCGCGATACCGTCGATGGTTGCAGCGCAACCGGCCGTCCACAAGGTGGTGAACAATTGCGCGGTCCTCAAGTAGTCGATGCGAGGCCGTGCTTCAATTACGTCGTGGCCGAGTTCCTGGCAAAGCATCGCGGCATCTTGCAATGCAAGCGCACAATCGTGGTGAAGAGGTGCAAAGGTGTGTGCACTGTACGCTATGCGCAGCCGCCCCGGATCGACGCCGACCTCATGCAGAAATGGATGTGTGGGCACGGGCGCGCAGTATGGGTCGCCCACATCGGGCCCCGCAGTCGCATCGAGAAGCGCCGCACTATCGCGCACCGAATTCGTCAGGGCATGCTCGACCACGAGTCCGCTGCGCACGTCGCCATGGTCGGGTCCCGCTGGATTGCGCGCCCGTGTGGGCTTCAATCCGAACACACCGCAACACGAAGCCGGGATGCGGATCGAGCCTCCTCCGTCGGCGCCGTGTGCCATCGTCACCATGCCCGCCGCTACCGCGGCTGCCGAGCCACCACTGGATCCGCCCGGTGTGCGCAAGGGGTCCCAAGGATTGCAGGTTGCACCGAACTCGCTCGGCTCGCTGGTTGGCAGAAGTCCGAATTCTGCACAGTTGGTTTTGCCAAGCACGATCAACCCTGCCCGCTTGAGCCTTACGACGAGTTCGCTATCGTGATCGGCCGGGAAGCCGCGCAGCAGTCGCGACGCGGAAGACGTTGGTACGCCCGCATAAGTTGCGAGGCTGTCCTTCAGCAGGAAGGGAACGCCAGTGAACGGGCCTGCGGACAAACGCCCTCCAGCGATCGTTCGGGCCCGCTCGTACATCCTTGTCACCACCGCGTTGATACGCGGATTCAGCGATTCGATGCGCGCAATCGCGGCATCCACCAAGTCGATCGGTGCAAGCTCCTTGCGCCGAACCAGATCGGCCAACGCGATGGCATCGAACGCTGTGAAATCATCTGACGGCATCGCTGCGACTTAACCGTGCGGGTACAACGAGCGCGCATGGTCGGCCGGTACCAGGGATAACAACAAGGTGCCGACGATGAGCAGGAGCAAAACCGCCAGAATCCCGAGGCGCGGACTGCCGGTGAGTGCGCCGGCAACTCCGACCAGCATGGGCCCCAGGATCGAGCCAAATTTTCCGGCCATGTTGTAGAAGCCGAAGAACTCTCCGGCTTGGGCTCGCGGAATGATGCGGGCATAGAAGGATCGCGACAGGGACTGCGCGCCGCCTTGCACGAGGCCAATCGCCGTCGCCAGCGCATAGAATTCCCAAACCTCGGTCATTGCGTAACTCCATAGCGTTGCGCCCGCGTAGGCGGCAATGGCCACGAAGATTGCAGGCTTGGCGCCGAGACGTTCCCCCGCATAACCGAAGGCAAGAGCAGCCGGGAAGCCGACAAACTGCGTTATCAGAAGCGCCACTATCAAACTTTTCGGATCGAAGCCCAGCGCCAGGCCATAGTCGAGAGCCATGCGTGCAATCGTGTAAACACCGTCGATGTAAAACCAGTAGGCAAGCAAAAACAGCCAGACGGGGTGCAAGCCCCGCAATTGCCGGAAAGTGGCCGCAACCTGGCGGAGCCCCTCCTTTGCAGCGGCCGCGCCAGTCATGGTCCGTGGTTCCTCATTGACGAACAGCCATAAGGGAACGGCGAACACAGCCCACCACAGCGCGACCAGTACAAATGACGCACGT
>DATMZQ010000084.1:0-2764 GCA_035573615.1 Burkholderiales bacterium
AGTCTTTCCGACATTCACGATATTCACGGCAGTTAAGGCTTCACTCGCCAGCACCGGTGAATTCTGCGATTGCGGAAATCCGGCGGCACGGTCTGCGCGGATATTTCCTGCATGGGCAAATCGGCTAACGCGGAAGTATCCAGACGGAAGGTGCGCAGGTTGGTTGAGAACAGCAGTTCACCTCCGCGCGCCAGTAGTTCCAGGCAGCCGCGAATCAGCGCGGCATGATCGCGCTGGACATCCAGCACGCCTTTCATGCGTTTGGAATTCGAAAAGCTCGGTGGGTCGAGGACGATGAGTTCGTAGCGATCGCGGGAAGCGCGTTCGGTCTCGATAAAACGCAGTACGTCTGCCTGCACCAGGCGGTTCTTTGCCCGGTCAATGTTGTTGAGATCGAAATTGCGCCTGGCCCAATCGAGATAGGTTTTCGACAGATCCACGCTCGTCGTTGCAGTGGCCTGGTTTTTGGCCGCGTAAACGCTGAAGCTTCCCGTGTAGCAAAACAGATTCAGCACACGCTTGCCGCGGGCCAGGGATCCGACCAGTGCGCGGGTCTGGCGATGATCAAGAAACAGCCCGGTATCCAGGTGCCCGGTCAGGTTGACGATGAATCGATGCCCACCCTCCTGCACGACAAAATCGGCTGCCTGTGTTGCCAGCTTGCGGTACTGCTGCTCCGGGCGCTGGCCTTGCCGCTGCTTCAGCGTAATGTCTTTCAGCGGTCGGCCCAGCGCACGAGCGGCAGCCTGATGCATGGCCGTAAGCCAGTCGCGATGCGTTTCGGGCGCCATCGCCGGTTCACTGTATTGTTGCAGATGCGCACGTTCAGCATAGATATCGAGCGCGAAGGCAAGCTCGGGAATATCGCGATCATAGATCCTGTAACACTCGACGTGGTTGTTTTTCGCCCATTTAGACAAGTGTTTATGATTTTTCGCGATCCTGTTGGCGAACATTTCTGCCTGGCGGTGAGTCTGAGCACCAGGTCCTTCCGGAGTGTTGTATTGCTGCGATTCCATGGAAATGGGGCTGACAAGGCTAACAATTTCGCTAAAATTGCTGCCTAGGAGTTTCAGACAATGATGACTGGCCTTGACTCATCGCTCAAGACTCTTGCCGTGTGGGTGTTAGTTGTGGCGAGCAGTTCGGTGTTTGCTCAGGGCAGCATTGCTCCCTCGGCAATTGCGGATCCCTGGTACGGCGGCCAGAACAAAGGCTTCTGGGGATTGAGCGATTCAGTTGGCGTGCGGGGCGCTCTGCCTGGCACATCGACCTTTACCCCTCCCGGCACCAGTGCGGATAGTCTCAACGCGGTACGGCAATTCGGGGGATATCGGATAGGCCATGGTTTTGCCATCGAAGGCTCCCAGACGCAGTTCGGCGATGCCAGTTCGGGCTGCGAAGGCGGTGCCGCGAACGCCGGTCGTGCCTGCTACGGTTCTACCTGGAGTTTGAGCGGCGTCGCCACCCTGCCCTTCCAATCCGGTTTGTCTCTCTATGGACGCTTGGGCCTGCACTACTGGCAAAAAGGCGCGCAGGACGAGATCAACCATCGTGCGGATGAACCCCTCGGCAAGGTTTACGGCATCGGTTTGAGCTATGAAATGACGAAGTCGATCACTGTCCACGCCGAATCGGAGCGTTACTCGGAGTTGACCGGTAGCAATGCGTACGGCCCGAGCGGCGGCGTGGGACTGGACTCTTCCGTGCATTCGATAGGACTGTCTGTCAGATTCTGAGCGAACGATCGGGAAAAAGGACTGAGGACTGTCCCGCAAGGGGATACCGGTCTAAAAGAGTACTCCGAGCTTCGCTAGGGTATTCGACCATAAGGTATGAGGACTGAGGAAAAAACATACCACCACAGCTACAGCCGTGAGTGTGCCGGTTAGATACGAATACCCTCGCGTAGCGTGGAGTACCCTTTTAGACACGGAGAAAAACCAAGACTGGAAAAATGAAGGGCCGCGACGCGGCCCTTTTGTTTTGATGACGTCAAGGGAATGCGCACAATTCTTCCGCCCTGCTTTTACTCCGTCCTCGTACCTCAGTCCTGCACTTTTCTTCCACTCAGTCCTCAGTTATGGGCAGCGCCCGGTATCCTGCGAAGCAGGGCCTCGTACCTCAGTCCTAATTACTTCGGAGGAGCCATGCGTATTTACATGATCGGATCGGGAGCGATGGGTGGCGTCTACGGCGGCCTGCTTGCTGGCGCCGGCTACGATGTCACGCTGATCGATTCGCGGGAAGACCACATCCATAAAATCCAGACGGAAGGCTTGACCGTCGAAGGAATGCGTGGAACCCATGTCGTCAGAGTTGCGGCGCAACGGGACGAAACCGGCCTTGCACCGGGCGATTTAGCGATCATATTCACCGATGCCAATGCGACTGGCGAAGCAGCAAAGCTCGCAACGAAATTGCTCAAGCCGGATGGTTTCGCGCTTACGCTGCAGAATGGCATTGGCAATGTCGAAACGCTCGTTGCGGCACTCGGCAAACAGCGTGTCATTGCGGGAGTGTCGATGAACAGCGCAGCCAACCCGGCGACCGGCCGCTCGGTGTATACGAATGTCGGCATGACTTCCATCGGGGAACTCGATGGCGCCAGTACACAACGCGTGAAGCAGGTCGCAGATATGCTGAATAACGCGGGCATTCCGACCGAAATCATCCCGGACCCGATGAACTGGATCTGGGGGAAATTTGTGCTGAACTGCGGCATCAATGCGCTTACCGCAATCACCGGCCTGCGCAGTGGCGA
>DATMZQ010000085.1:0-8757 GCA_035573615.1 Burkholderiales bacterium
GGCGGAGGCGGCGGCGGCGGATCTTGCGGCGGGGGCGGCGGCGGCGGATCTTGCGGCGGGGGCACAGGCGTAGGATTGTGGACGCCGGCTATAACGAGCTGATAGGCCCCACCAGGAGTTTGCGCGTCGGCATTTTCCACAACGCCGTTCTCGAGAAAAGTATGTGTCCATGCGCTGACGCCGACGACGTAGGTACCGGTTGCGGGCAACGTCACCGCGTTGATCAACGCTTCCGTTCCGTCGTCGCAATTTCCCGCTGCGGAGCCCCGTATGTTGCCCCAGGCATCGTACAGGACCAGATTGGAAGGAAATGCCGGGCATGCACCGATAGTGGAAATACCAGGCGTATCGCCTTCGCTTCCCTCGAACGTGAAGAAATCCACATCAGTATTCCAATCGCCACTGAGCTGACCGATAACAGCTGAAACGCTGAGCCCATCGGGCGGCACAGAGAGATGCTGTGCCGAGCCGAATGAATCGTTGGTCGAAGGGGGTGTATCGATCTCGGAAACGGCACCTGCGGACACTACAATTGGACAACCAAGCAAACAAATAATAAAACCGCGAACTAACGGCGCCATAAAATGCCGCCGCATCTCGGTATTCATGATGACACTCTCCTGTTGGATTACTGTTTCAGGGACTGATGTAACGCCATTGGAATATGCAATCTCCATACCCAATGCCGGTTTCCGCAATGCCAAAATGCACGGTAATTTCGGCCCGTTAGCTATCAATCCCTTATGACGGTTAGTTCTTGCAATGTCGCGTTGTTGATTTTTTTGACACGCCTAAATCGGCTTTGCCGAAGTGAATTGCGTCATACGACGTATTGCGCGCTACGTGACGCAAAACGGTAGTCAGGGAATTTGCATAGGCATCAAATGCGAACGCAGGACAAAGAGCACGCAGTCAAGAAAACCAGGATCAGCCCTTGCTGCGCATTGCGTCGTTGACGACCTTCCGCGTGAGTTGCGGCGCAAACATTTCGATAAAGTCGTAGGTGTAACCACGCAAATAGCTGTTCTTGCGGATGCCAATGCGCGTTGTGCTTGGCTCGAAGAGGTGACTCGCGTCGATAGCGCGCACATGAGTGTCGCGTTTTGGATCATAGGCCATCATTGCAACAATTCCGACCCCAAGGCCAAGCTCGACATACGTCTTGATGACATCGGCGTCGATTGCGGTGAGCACTACGTTTGGTGTCAGCCCCTTATCCGCAAACGCTTGATTGATTTTTGACCGTCCGGTAAAGGCGAAATCATAAGTAATGATGGGAAACGCAGCGATTGCCTCGACGGTTAGTTTTTTTATCTTCAGCAATGGATGGCCGGGCTGCACTAGAAGACAGCGGTTCCACTTGTAGCACGGCAACATCACCAGATCTTCATAAAGTTCGATTGCTTCGGTAGCGATCGCGATGTCGGCTTCGCCGGAAGTGACCATTTCGGAAATCTGGGTGGGGCTGCCTTGGCGCAATGCAAGCCGGACTTCGGGATAACGCTTTGTGAAGCCCTGGATGACTTGGGGGAGGGCATAGCGGGCTTGTGTGTGCGTGGTTGCAATCGTCAGGCGCCCCTTGTCTTGCTCGGTAAATTGTTCTCCGACCTGCTTGAGGTTCTCTGCATCTTTCAATATCCGCTGCGCAATATCGAGGATTGCCTTGCCCGGTTCGGTCACTGCCACGACGCGCTTGCCGTGGCGCACGAAAATGTCTACGCCGATTTCCTCCTCGAGGCTGCGGATCTGCTTGCTGATTCCGGGCTGTGAGGTATGCAGCACTTCCGCTGCGGTGGAGAGGTTCAGACTCTGGCGGGCTACTTCGCAGATGTAGCGCAACTGCTGCAGTTTCATGTGGCGGGTCCGAAGCTTATAAGAGAATCGTATTTGATACTAACAGAATATTCATAGGAAATATAAAGCCCATCAGTATCATCCGGGTGTCGCGACCAAGCCTTGGGTAGAGGTAAATGGAGCTGGGATACGCCCTGTCGGGATTGCTGGTGGGGTTCATAGTCGGTCTTACCGGTGTCGGCGGCGGTTCACTAATGACGCCTCTGCTCGTCATGGGCTTTGGAATTTCCCCGGCAACCGCCGTGGGGACTGACTTGCTATACGCCTCTTTTACCAAGGCCACTGGTGTATGGGTCCATGCGCGACGAGGCAACGTGGAATGGAGGCTCGTGGGCTTGCTTGCCGCTGGCAGCATTCCCGCAGCACTGGCAGCACTGTTGTGCTTGCATTATCTCGGTGTCGACAGCCGAAGGGTTGGTGGCCTGATCACCGGATCGCTTGGCATCGCCTTGATTCTGACTGCGTTGGCTATCCTCTTTAAAGAAAGGTTGCAGCGCCTGAGTCGTCACGGCGCGGGACAAAAATGGCGCGAACGACATGTCGTCGCCGCGACCATAACGACGGGAGCGGTTATCGGCGCACTGGTCGCTTTGAGTTCGGTCGGAGCTGGAGCGCTCGGCGTGGCGGCGTTGTTCTGGTTGTTCCCGTTGTTCCCGGCGTCGCGGATCGTCGGCAGTGATATTGCGCACGCGGTTCCTTTGACGGCTGTAGCTGGCTTGGGACATTTCTACATGGGCACGGTGGATTGGCACTTGCTGGTGAATCTGCTGATCGGCTCCTTGCCAGGCATTTATGTCGGCAGCCATTTAAGTGGTCGCATCGCCGACCGCTGGCTGCGTCCGGTACTGGCTTCCATGCTGGTTCTCGTCGGTGGCAAGCTGGTCCTCTGACAAACAATTGTCCCGCTCTGAAACGACGCAAAGGCGCGCTCACTAATGTACGTATATGACGAAGTCGACCGGAATCTGGTCAATCAGCGAGTGGCCCAGTACCGGGACCAGGTATCGCGTTTTCTGAACGGAGACTTGAGCGAGGACGAGTTTCGTCCATTGCGCCTGCAAAACGGCCTCTACATCCAGCGCCACGCGCCGATGCTGAGAGTTGCGATTCCCTACGGTTTGTTATCGTCCACCCAACTTCGCATGTTGGCATCCATTGCGCGGCGCTACGATCGCGGCTACGGTCATTTCACGACGCGCCAGAATATTCAGTACAACTGGCCGAAGCTGGAAGATACGCCGGACATCCTTGCCGATCTGGCGAGCGTGCAAATGCATGCGATCCAGACCAGCGGCAATTGTGTGCGCAATATCACCTCGGACGAATTCGCGGGTATCGCACCCGACGAGATCCTGGATCCTCGCCCGTTTGCTGAAATTCTGCGGCAATGGTCCACCTTCCATCCGGAGTTCGCTTTCCTTCCGCGCAAGTTCAAGATTGCCGTCAATGGTGCTCGGGAAGACCGCGCCGCAACGGCCTTCCACGATATAGGACTTCATTTGCAGCGGGACGCTGCCGGGGAAGTCGGATTCCGGGTGATCGTCGGCGGCGGCATGGGACGCACTCCGATTGTTGGACCGGTCATACGCGAATTTCTGCCCTGGCGGCATATGAACACGTACGTCGAAGCCGTGCTGCGTGTCTATAACCGCCATGGTCGTCGGGATAATCTTTATAAATCGCGTATCAAGATCCTGGTGAAGGCGCTAGGCGCGGAGGAATTTGCCCACCAAGTGGAGCAAGAGTGGGCGCAAACTCGGGAGGGCCCCGATACGCTGAACGAACAGGAATTGGCCCGTGTATCGGCGTATTTCACCGCTCCAGACTATGGAGCACAGCCTGCTGATGACCGTGATTTCGATAGCCAGGTCCAAAGCTCGCCGGCGTTCGCCCGCTGGGTTGGTCGGGCCGTCAAGCCGCATCGCGTGTCAGGCTATCGCGCCATTGTTCTGTCTCTCAAGAAGACTGGTGTGCCGCCTGGCGATGCCACCGCGGACCAGATGGACCTGATTGCAGCGTGGTCCGAGCGGTTTGGGTTCGGCGAAGTCCGCGTGTCTCACGAACAGAACCTCATTTTGCCGGATGTGCGCGCCAATGACGTGTATATGCTATGGGAGGAGGCCCGGACAGCAGGTCTTGCCACCCCAAACCTGGGCTTACTGACGGATATCATCGCGTGTCCGGGCGGGGATTTCTGCTCTCTGGCGAACGCCAAATCCATTCCGATCGCGCAAGCGATTCAACACCGGTTCGATGATCTCGACTATTTGCACGATATCGGAGATTTGAACATCAATATTTCAGGCTGCATGAATTCATGCGGCCATCATCACGCCGGACACATCGGCATACTGGGCGTCGACAAGGACGGAGAAGAGTGGTACCAGGTATCGGTGGGCGGCGCGGACGGTTCAGACGCAGGTCGCGGGCGCAGCGCTATTGGCAAGGTGATCGGGCCATCATTCAAGGCGGCCGATATGCCGGACGTCATCACGCGACTGGTTGACATTTATCTGGATCAGCGAGACGAGGAAGAACGGTTCATCGACACGGTAGCGCGCTTGGGCATCGCGCCGTTCAAGTCGGGTGTTTATGGCGCTCCTCTGAGTCAATCTCGTGAAGGAGTAACCGCCGATGCCTGACATCATCCTTCGCGATTCCATTGTCTCGGACGATTGGCAGGTCTTGCGGCCCGCGGCCGGTGAGATGGCAATCGTGCCGGACGGACGTGTGATTGTTCCCGTTGCAGTGTGGCTCGAACAGCAAACGGAATTGGTTGCGCGCGGCAATGTGGGTGTCTGGTTGGCCGGCGCGGATGATCCCGCGCAACTTACCCCTTCGCTGTCACTGCTGTCGCTGGTTGCCGTGGATTTCCCGAAATTTACCGACGGTCGTGGTTACTCGATCGCGTATTTGCTTCGTTCGCGTTTCGGTTACCGTGGACAGCTACGTGCCATTGGCGATGTTCTACCGGATCAATTGTTCTATATGAAACGGGTCGGATTTGACGCGTTCGCAGTGCGTGCCGACAAGGATATCGGGCAAGCATTGCGCAGCCTTAAACCGTTTACCGATGCCTATCAAGGTTCTTGGGACAACCCGGTTCCGGCGTTCCGTCGTCACCAACGCGCTTGGCCTGCAGCCTCCAAGGCATGATGCATGACGGCAAACATGCATAAAGGATTTTCTGCTCTGAACGCTTCGGTTCAATACCCTCATGCCGCGTTGTTGGCGCGGCTCGAGGAAATCGCGCACGAATTTCGCAATGTCGCGTTCGCGAGCAGTCTCGGGGCGGAAGACATGGTGCTGGCCGACGCAATATTAACGAACCGGCTTTCGATCACCATTTTCACGCTTGATACCGGCCGACTGCCGCTCGAAACACTGCAACTGCTGGAGCGCGTGCGTAATTCCTATTCGCAGCCAATCGAAGTCTATACACCTTCCAAAGATGAAGTCGACCAGTACGTCGCGACGCATGGCCATAACGCCTTCTATGAAAGCGTGGAATTACGTAAGCGTTGCTGCCATATTCGCAAAGTGAACCCGTTGGCTCGCGCGCTCGCAGGACGCGATGCCTGGGTGACCGGGCTACGGCGCGCCCAGTCCAGCACCCGCATGGAATTGTCGCTTCGGGAGTTTGACGCTGCGCATGGTTTGGTCAAATTCAATCCATTGGCGGAATGGACCGAGGATGAGGTTTGGGCGTATATCCGCGACCGCGGCGTGCCATACAACGCACTCCATGATCGCGGCTATCCATCCGTGGGCTGCGATCCGTGCACGCGCGCGATACGTCCAGGTGAGGATATTCGCGCGGGACGTTGGTGGTGGGAAACCAGGGACAACAAAGAATGCGGCATTCACGTTTCCCAGTTGGTACAACCGGATGGAGTAAAGGCATCGTGAACGCGGCACTGCAAATCGATTCTATACGCATCAATCATCTCGATTGGCTTGAATCCGAGTCAATCCATATCATTCGCGAAGTAGCGGCGGAGTGCAGCAATCCAGCGTTGCTTTTTTCCGGAGGCAAGGATTCCATCGTGATGCTGCGCCTCGCGGAGAAGGCGTTCCGCCCGGGGAAATTTCCATTCCCTCTTCTGCATATCGATACCGGGCACAATTTTCCGGAAGTCATGCAATTCCGCGATGCCCGTGTCGGTGAACTGGGCGAGCGCCTGGTGATTGGCCACATGGACGACTCAATCCGGTCCGGCCGGGTGAGATTGCGCACCGCAGGGGAAAGCCGCAACGTGCATCAGTCGGTCACGCTGCTGGACACCATAGCGCAACACGGTTTTGATGCCTGTATTGGAGGCGCGCGGCGCGATGAGGAAAAATCCCGTGCCAAGGAACGTATTTTTTCTTTTCGCGACGAGTTTGGCCAATGGGATCCCAAGAACCAGCGACCGGAACTTTGGAGCCTTTACAACACACGCGTGCACAAGGGGGAGAACATACGGGTTTTCCCGATCAGCAACTGGACCGAGCTGGATGTGTGGCAATACATCGAGCGTGAAGGCCTGGGCGTGCCGTCCATTTATTTCGCACACCGTCGTGATGTCGTGCGCCGGCCTGGCGGATTGTTGCCGGTATCGCATCTGTTACAGCCCCAAGCAAATGAAGTGGTCGAAAACATCTCAGTTCGATTTCGCACGGTCGGCGATATGACCTGCACTTGCCCTGTGGAATCTACTGCTGCAACGCCCGCAGAAATCATCGCGGAGACGTCGGTGACCCGGATCACCGAGCGCGGCGCTACCCGCATGGACGATCAGACTTCGGAGGCTTCCATGGAATTGCGCAAGAAGGAAGGATATTTCTAGCGTGTCAGCGATCGAGAATATGCCTCCTGTGGATACCGGCATGCTGCGCTTTACCAGCGCCGGCAGTGTCGACGATGGCAAAAGTACGTTGATTGGCCGGTTGCTGTACGACACCAAGGCCATATTCGAAGATCAGCTTTCTTCCATCGAGCAATCCAGCCGCCGGCGCGGACAGATCGGTATCGATTTGTCATTGCTGACCGATGGACTGCTGGCGGAACGGGAGCAGGGCATTACCATCGATGTGGCTTATCGCTATTTCGCCACGCCATCGCGCAAGTTCATCATTGCCGATACGCCCGGACACGAACAGTACACCCGCAACATGGTGACCGGGGCTTCGACTGCGGATTTGGCCATCGTGCTGGTCGACGCTCGCAAGGGACTGCTGACACAGTCTCGCCGCCACGCCTATATCGCAAGCCTGCTGCGCATCCCGCACGTGGTGCTGGCGGTGAACAAAATGGACCTGGTGAACTATTCGCAGGCGGTGTTCGATGAGATAAGCACGGCGTTCAATGCATTTGTCAAGGATCTGGATTTCCATCGGGTCGATGCGTTGCCAATGTCTGCCTTGCAAGGCGATATGGTGGTGTGGCGCGGTGAGAACCTTCCGTGGTACCAAGGCCAGACGCTGCTTGAAATATTGGAAAGTGCCGAAGTTGCCCGTTCTGCGGTGCATGGAGATCTTTTCTTCCCCGTGCAGTTGGTGTCGCGGCCGGGCGATAGCGGCGTGGACGACGCGCGCGGCTACGCGGGCCGGATTGAATCCGGCCGCATCTCCGTTGGCGATGCGATAACCGTGCTGCCTTCCGGACAGGTTTCTCGGGTGCGCATGATCCGCACTTTCGATGGAGCCGTCAGGCAGGCGCAGGCTCCACAATCGGTGACTGTGGTGCTTGCAGACCAGCTGGACATTTCGCGTGGTGAGGTTCTGACTGCGACTGCAGCGCCACCGGCCGTGGCGCGCCAATTCGAAGCCACGCTGTGCTGGCTCGCGACCGAGCCGTTCAACCGCAGTCGCCGGTATTTGATCAAGCATGGCACCCGCACAGTGAAGGGACTGCTTGATTCGCCTCAATACAAGATAAACGTGAATTCCATGGAACGCGAACCCGCCGATACCTTTGCGCTGAACGAGATAGGCCGGATATCGGTAAAAACGGCGCAGCCGCTTGCTGTCCAGCCCTATCGGTTCAACAGGGCTGCCGGCAGCTTCATCGTTATCGATGAGAGCAACAACAATACCGTGGCTGCCGGCATCATCGAATCGGCCTGAAATGGGCAAAGTCTATTTTGTCGGTGCGGGGCCCGGCGCCGCTGACCTGATTACGGTACGCGGCGCGCAACTTCTCAGACGGGCGGACATTGTGTTCCACGATGCGCTGGTGCAGCAGGACATGCTCGCGCTTGCTGAAAAAGCAAAGCTGGTGGCTGTTGGAAAACGATGCAGCCAGATTTCGACTGACCAGCGCTTCATCAACCGCAATCTTGTCGAAGCGTCAGCCAAATATAACGTCGTTGCTCGCCTGAAGGGCGGTGATCCGACGTTGTTCGGCCGCCTGCAGGAAGAAATCGACGCTCTTGAAGCCTCAGGCGTCGAATACGAGATTGTGCCGGGCGTAACGGCGGCATTGGCCGGCAGTGCCGAAATCGGCGTATCACTCACGCGAAGGGGAATGAGCCGCAGCGTGGTGTTCGTCACCCCCAGGGTCGGCGAAGGCGAGGACGAAAGCGATTGGGCACAGGTGGTTGCGGCGGCGGACACCGCGGTGCTCTACATGGCTGCAGGGCAGGCAGAGGCCATTTCGCGCATCCTGCGCCAGCACGGCATGCCCGCAAGCACGCCGGCTGTCATTGTCGTAAATGTTTCCTTGGCTGTGGCGCAGCGGATCCATACTGTCTTGGAACGGCTCGAACATGATGTTCCGACGCAACTGACCGGCCCTGCCGTGCTCATGATCGGAAGCGTGTTCGCGTCCGATCGCGCGATCCGGCACGCCGGCGACGAAGCGCTGTCACTAACAGCCAATTTCCGCTAGCCAGGAATCCCCGTTTGCCCTGGACAGCCGGC
>DATMZQ010000086.1:0-6267 GCA_035573615.1 Burkholderiales bacterium
GGATTGATATTGACGAATACTTTTTCCACGGCGACCTGCTGCGGTTTGAGTTCTGCGATCACTCGCGACAGGCCTTCCAGGATAGTGCGGATGCGCTCCGGCAGCTCACCAGTGTCTGAAGTACGGATGCGCCCGCTGGTCACATAGGTCAGCTTCTGTCCGACGATTTCCAGTACGCCGAATCCTGTCACGCGCAGACCGGGATCAATGCCAAGAATGCGCACGCTCACGGTGTGAGCGCCAATGGGCGGCGAGGCGCAAACCACGGTTGCGCCGCGAACGACGGTTCCGCCGGCCGGGCGGTGCTCAAGGCCAGCGCGCGCGCTTCATCCGGGCGTCGCCTCGTCCATGACCGCACTGGTGTAGATTTCCTGCACGTCGTCGAGTGACTCCAGGGCATCGATGAGCTTTTGCATTTTCACGCCATCTTCACCGCTCAGCACGGTTTCGGTGGTCGGCTTCATGGTCACTTCGGCCACCGCCGGCTTGAGCCCAAACTTCTGCAGCTTGTCCTTGACTGAAAAAAAATCGTTCGGGGTGGTGATAACCTCTACGCTGCCATCGTCGTTGGCGATTACATCTTCGGCACCCGCTTCCAGTGCGGCCTCCATGACTTTTTCCTCGCTTGTCCCCGGAGCAAACATCAGTTGTCCGCAATGCCTGAACAGAAAGGAAACCGAACCATCGGTACCGAGGTTGCCGCCATTTTTGGCGAATGCATGCCGGACATCGGCCACGGTGCGCACACGATTGTCGGTCATGCAATCAACCATTACCGCAGCGCCGCCGATGCCGTAACCCTCGTAGCGGATTTCTTCGTAGTTGACGCCTTCCAGTTCACCGCTGCCACGTTTGGTTGCGCGCTCCACCGTGTCTTTGGGCATGTTGGCGGCGTAGGCCTTGTCGACCGCGAGCCGTAAACGCGCATTGCTTGCAGGATCGGAGCCACCCAGGCGCGATGCGACAGTGATTTCCTTGATGAGTCGCGTAAACACCTTGCCGCGCTTGGCATCCTGGCGGCCCTTGCGATGCTGAATGTTGGCCCACTTGCTGTGACCTGCCATGAATTCCTCTGCGTAGACAACTGCCGCCGCGTGGCGGCGTCCATACCTACGCGCGTCGATCGATTGGTCGCGCTGATATAATTATTCAAAAATCTTACCATACGGTCCGCTTCCGCCCGCACTCAAATACTCATGACTCGCGCTCTGCCCATTGCCAAGGCGTCGCACGAACTGTGTCTGTTGCCCGCGCTCGCCAACCGCCATGGTTTGATCGCCGGCGCTACTGGTACCGGCAAGACGGTGACCTTGCAAACCATGGCAGAAGCATTCAGCTCCATCGGCGTCCCGGTCTTCATGGCAGACGTCAAAGGTGATCTGGCCGGCCTGTCGCAGGCCGGTTCAATGAACCCGAAGCTGAAAGAGCGCGTTGATAAACTGGCCCTACCCGATTTTTCCTTTACGGCCTGGCCCACCGTTTTTTGGGACGTGTACGGCGCATTGGGCCATCCCGTACGGGCGACGGTTTCAGAGATGGGGCCGCTGCTGCTGGCGCGTTTGCTGAACCTGAACGAGACGCAGGGCGGTGTACTGAACCTGGTATTCAAGATCGCCGATGACCAGGGTTTGTTGTTGCTCGATCTGAAGGACCTGCGCGCCATGGTGCAGCACGTCGGAGACAATGCGCGACAGTTCACAACCCAGTACGGCAACATCTCGGCCGCCAGCATTGGCGCGATCCAGCGCGGCTTGATGGCCATCGATGAACAAGGCGGCGACCATTTTTTCGGTGAGCCGGCCCTCAACATTTCCGATTTGATGCAAACGGACGACAAGGGGCGCGGCATTATTAGCATTCTGGCTGCAGAGAAGCTCATGAATGCGCCCAAGGCGTATGCGACATTGCTGCTGTGGCTGCTGTCGGAACTGTTCGAGCAACTGCCCGAGGTCGGCGATCCGGAAAAGCCGAAGCTGGTTTTCTTTTTCGATGAAGCGCATTTGCTGTTCACCGATGCAGAGCCTGTTCTGCTGAGCAAGATAGAACAGGTCATCCGACTGATCCGGTCCAAAGGCGTGGGCGTCTATTTTGTGACGCAGAATCCGCTGGATGTCCCGGACACGGTGCTGGGCCAGCTTGGCAACCGCGTGCAGCACGCATTGCGAGCGTTCACCCCACGCGATCAGAAAGCCGTCAATACCGCCGCTACAACACTGCGCGCCAACCCCGCGCTAAAAGTGGAAAAGGTGATTACCGAACTCGCTGTCGGCGAAGCCCTGGTGTCGTTTCTGGATGAAAAAGGCATTCCTGCGGTAGTAGAGCGCGCTTTTGTACTGCCGCCGCACAGCCGCATGGGATCGATCACGATGGACGAGCGCACCGCCACTATCAAGAGTTCCACAGTAGCCGGAGTCTACGAGCAGGTAGTGGATCGCGAATCGGCCTACGAAGTACTCAAGGAGCGGCGCCAACAAGCGGCCGCCACACCGGCTTCTCCGGCACCCGGACCTGCAACCAGCTCCGCCGGATCCATATTTGGCGATGTACTGGGTAGCGTGTTCGGCCAAGGCAATTCGCATCGGCAATCCGCCGGCGAAGCGATGGTCAAAAGCGCGGCGCGTGCCATCGGATCGGAAGTCGGCCGACAGATCATGCGTGGCGTGCTCGGTTCCATCCTAGGCGGTACCGGGCGCCGGCGCTAACCCGGAAATCTCTTTGATGGCAGCTCTTGTCGGCCACGATCTTTCGCGGGCCTTCTGAAGGCTTAGTGCACACGACTGATGCGGGCAGATTCCGGTCTACACATTGAAACGGAAATGCATGACGTCTCCGTCCTTGACGATGTACTCCTTGCCTTCCAACCGCATCTTGCCCGCTTCCTTGGCGCCCTGCTCGCCGCGGTAGTTCACATAGTCGTCGAATGAGATCACTTCGGCACGAATAAAACCTTTTTCAAAATCGGTGTGGATGGCGCCGGCTGCCTGCGGCGCGGTGTCGCCTTGATGAATGGTCCAGGCTCGCACTTCCTTCTCGCCGGCGGTGAAATAAGTCTGCAAACCCAGCAGTGCATAGCCTGCGCGGATTAGCCGATCGAGACCCGGTTCCTCAAGGCCCATGTCGCTCAGAAACACGCGCTTGTCGTCCTCGGACAGATCCGCGATTTCGGCTTCCATGCGCGCTGAGAAGGCCACCACCGGCGCACGCTCTTTCTCTGCCTTTTGGCGCACCTTCTGCAGCAGCGGATTATCGTCCCCGAACCCGTGTTCATCGACATTCGCCGCGTACAGAGTGGGCTTGGCGGTAATCAAACAGAGCGGGTTGATCAGTGCCTTTTCCTCTTTGGAAAAATGCAGCGCGCGCACCGGCTTGGCCTGATCAAGCTGCGCCTGGACTTTATCCAGAACAGCAACCAGCAGTTTTGCCTCCTTGTCCCCGGACTGAGCCAGCTTCCGATTGCGCGACACCGCTTTTTCAACTGTCGCCAGATCGGCAAGTGCCAGCTCGGTTTCAATCGTTTCCATGTCGGACAGCGGATCGACCTTGCCGGTCACATGCACGATATTGTCGTCCGCAAAACAGCGAACGACATGGACTATCGCGTCGGTTTCGCGGATTGTGGCAAGAAACTGGTTACCCAGACCTTCGCCTTTGGATGCACCAGCGACCAGTCCAGCGATGTCGACGAACTCGACGATCGCCGGGACAATCTTCAGCGGTTTGGCGATGGCCGACAATTTCGCCAGGCGCGGGTCGGGCACTTCGACAATCCCAACGTTCGGCTCGATGGTACAGAAAGGATAATTTTCCGCCGCAATACCGGCTTTGGTCAGCGCATTAAACAGAGTCGATTTGCCGACGTTCGGCAGCCCGACGATTCCGCATTTAAGAGACATGTCTGATGATCGGTAAACGGTGAACGGTAAACAGTGAATTCCGGCCTGACCGGATCACTATTCACTGTTCGCGGTTCACGTTTTGGTATGCAACTTGAGCATTGCCGCCTCACTCTTTCCGTCCAGCACCAGCGGCCAGATATCGAGGCTGCGAAGGATGGCATCTTCAATCAATGGCAGTTCTTCCTTGCGCGGCACGTTGAGCACGAAATTGACCATCTGTTCCCGATCCAGCGGACGGCCTATACCGATTCTCAGCCGCCAGTAGTCCGGACCGAGGTGCGCCGTTATATCCTTTAGGCCGTTATGTCCTGCCGAGCCGCCCCCTTTTTTAAGTTTCACGTCCCCCGGGGGTAAATCGAGTTCGTCGTGCACGATCAGCATGTCTTCCGGCGCGATTTTGTAAAACTGCGCCAGTGCCTGGACGGCGCGACCGCTGACGTTCATATATGTAGTCGGTTTAAGCAACCAGCATTCTCTGCCACTCTCCATCAACTTCCCGGCCAAGCCGTGGAAGCGAGCTTCCGCACGCAATTTCGTGCCGGTACGCGCGGCCAGTTTGTCCACCCACCAATAACCGGCGTTGTGGCGCGTGGCCTCGTGCTCGCGGCCGGGATTACCAAGTCCTACGACCAGCTTCATGTCGGTGGGCAGGGCGTCAAAAGCAAACGGCCTGCCGGACAGGCAACGCTGACGGCAGGCCGTGCTGCGAACGGATGGAAAATTACTTCTTGCCGCCTTCCTTCTTCTCGGGCTCCTTCTTGGCTGCGGCACCAGCGGCCGGCGCGGCAGCTGCGGGTGCTGCACCGGCGGCTGCTGGAGCCGCGCCTTCGACTGCAGCGCCTTCCACTGCAGCCTCGACGGTCGGTTCGGCTTCCACCATGGCGCGCGGGATCTGTACCGTCGCCACGACTGCATTATCGCCACGCGTCAATTGCACCGACTCGACGCCTTCCGGGATCTTGATATCAGACAAGTGAACGGCTGCGCCGATCTCAAGATTCTGCAGATCCACTTCAATGAATTCCGGAAGTTTGTCCGGCAAACAGGTGATATCGATTTCATTCATCACATGGCTGACGATCCCGCCGCCGGTCTTCACGCCAGGCGCGATATCGGCATTGATAAAGTGCAGCGGAACCTTCATGTGGATTTGCTTGTTCGCCGATACGCGCTGGAAGTCGACGTGCAGGACCAACTGTTTCCACGGGTGCATTTGCACGTCGCGCAACAGCACGCGTTCTTTTTTTCCATCCACGCTCATGCTGAGGATCGATGCGTGAAAGGATTCCTGCTTGAGTTGGTGGAACAACCCGTTATGGTCTAACTCCACGTTCTTCGCAGGTTGCTCTCCGCCGTAAATAATGCCCGGCACCTTGCCCGTAACGCGCAGACGGCGGCTCGCACCCGTTCCCTGCAGCGACCGGGACATTGCACTGATTTCTATCGTTGCCATGTGACTCTCCAATGTGAGGCGGCAAACCGCGACCAGCTGCCACCTGCTCTAATAAAGAGGTGGCATTGCAGCCACCTCGCTCAAAAAAGTATCGTTAAGCTATTCCATGAACAATGAGGAAACCGAATCCTCGTTGCTGATGCGCAGCATCGTTTCTGCGAGCAGTGCTGCGATGCTCAGCTGACGTATGCGCTTGCACTGTCTTGCATCCTCACGCAGCGGAATGGTATCGGTTACCACCAGTTCGTCGATCACGGACTTTTCAATGCGCTCGATTGCATTACCGGACAACACCGCATGTGTACAGTAAGCGAGCACGGTCTGCGCGCCCTCTTCTTTGAGCGCGAGTGCCGCCTCGCACAGCGTGTTCGCGGTATCCACCATGTCATCCATGATCACGCAAGTGCGGCCCGCGACATCGCCGATAATGTTCATGACCGTCGCGACATTGGGCCGCGGACGGCGCTTGTCGATGATCGCCAGATCGGATTCGAGGCGCTTAGCCAGCGCTCGCGCACGCACCACACCGCCTACGTCCGGCGAAACGACGACAAGATCCTGATGTCCGAGCTTCCAGATGTCCCCCAGCAAAATCGGGGACGAGTAAACGTTGTCCACCGGAATATCGAAAAATCCCTGTATCTGATCGGCATGCAGATCCATCGTCAACACGCGATCCACCCCCGCGACCACCATCATGTTCGCGACTACCTTGGCACTGATCGCCACACGTGCCGAACGCGGCCGCCGGTCCTGCCGCGCATAGCCCAGATAGGGAAGCGCCGCGGTAATTCGTCCGGCAGACGAGCGCTTCAGCGCATCGGTCATCAGCAGGACTTCCATCAAATTATCGTTGGTCGGCATGCAAGTCGACTGCAACACAAAAACGTCTTTGCCGCGCACGTTCTCCAGCAGCTC
>DATMZQ010000087.1:0-2240 GCA_035573615.1 Burkholderiales bacterium
CGCTTTTGGCAAACACGAAGTAGGCTGCTCCCCCCAGGATGCCAAGCACGAGCACCCATAGCCACCGCCGTCGCCACCATGCCGCGTGGGAGGACGGATGCTGCGATGGAGTCAGCACATCGTCTTGCGTGGACGAATGAACCGCGTTGCTCATCAACTGTGATTCAGGAAGGCCATGAGTAATTTTCGCAAGGGCGAACAACTGTATGTCATGCCCCCATCGCCTGTGTAACGAAATGTCGGAAGCCGCGCCAGGGTTACAGTAAGTGACAAAACTTCTCCCAATAGGTTTCGGTCGGAGGTATAAGAGCAGCCATGCGAGACCGTGTATTGATTGTTGACGATGATGAAGACATCCAGTCGCTGCTGGAGGCGTACCTGCGCAAGAACGGGTTCGACGCGCAAGCCGTTGGCGACGGCAAGACGATGTGGGAAGCGCTGGCCGCGAAACCCGTTAGCATGGTGGTGCTGGATTTGATGCTACCCGGAGAGGATGGACTCTCGCTGTGCCGCCAGTTGCGGCAGCGTTCGCAGGTGCCGGTTCTGATGCTGACTGCTCGCGGGGAAGCCGTCGATCGGATTCTCGGGCTCGAAATGGGGGCCGACGACTATCTTCCCAAACCATTCGACCCACGGGAATTAGTGGCTCGCATTCGCAGCATCCTGCGGCGCGCGAAATCGCTGCCCGCGGATACCGAAACCAATGTGCCGGAAACGTTCAGCTTCATGGGATGGCGGCTCGATACCCGCGCACGCAATCTGTGTGCGCCGGATGGTGTCGTGGTGCCTTTGTCCGGCGCGGAATACCGGCTGTTGCTGATTTTTCTGCAGAATCCGAATATCGTTCTGTCGCGCGACCAGCTTTCCAATTTTACTTACGGACGCGATGCCGATCCGCTCGATCGTACCCTGGACATGCAGGTAAGCCGTTTGCGCGAGCGTCTGCGCGAGCAGGCGCGCGAGCCCGAAATCATCAAGACGGTTCGCGGCAAGGGGTACGTTCTGGCGACACGCGTGGAAGCAACACCATGAGGCTGCTGCCACGGTCCTTGTTCGGACGCATTGTGCTGATTCTGGCGGGCGGCTTCCTGGCGATCCAGTTGATTACCACTGCGATAGCAATTTCGGACCGCAACGCGCTGGTGTTCCGCGCCGGCGCAAACCAGGCCGCCACGCGAGTCGGGGATGTGGTGCGGGCATTGACGGCGGCCACTCCCAGCGAACGCACACGCATCATGCACGCGATTTCGGGCGATACGCTCAAAGTCACCTATGGCAAACCCGCGGGCTCGGACGCCGCTGCAGCAGAGGAATCGGAACTCACGCTGACCGCGCGCGATGCGCTTGCACTGGCGTTGCAGCCAGGTATCGGTTTCAAAATGATCGATGCGCGCCCGGTTTATCTCAATCCCGATTCCTGGTACGCGCGGGAATTCGGAGAGCGCCCTGGCGTGCGCATGTACGCGGCGGTTTTGCTCAATGACGGAGTATGGATTACCGTGGAGAGCATCGACCCGCCCAGAACCACATTCTGGATTACCCGCATGTTCCGCAACCTGGCAATCGTCGATAGCGTGATGGTGATCCTGTGCTTCTTCGCCGTGCGCGTCGTCACCCGGCCTCTGTCGATTCTCGCCAGCGCAGCAGAAGATCTCGGCCGCAACATCGATCGTCCGCCTTTGCCGGAGACGGGCGCCAATGAACTGGTGCGCGCGTCTCGTGCGCTCAATGTCATGCAGGACCGCCTAAAGCGCTACGTCGATACGCGCATCAAGGTGCTCGCTGCAATGTCCCACGACCTTAAGACGCCCCTCACACGCATGCGCCTGCGCTCGGAAATGCTGGACGATGCGCATATCAAGGGGAAGTTCACCAAGGATCTCGACGAACTGCAGCAGATGGTCGGCTCTACCTTGGACTATATGCGCGGACTATCGGAAGGCACGGAAGCACTGCAGCCGATCGACGTCAGCGCGCTGCTGTCCAGCCTGAAAGATGATGCGCAGGAAGCCGGGCATACGGTGACCGTATCGGGAGACGCGCGCAATCCGGTCATGGGCAGGACGCAGGCGCTGAAGCGTTGTTTGCAGAATCTGGTGGACAATGCGCTGGCGTATGGAAGGCGTGCGGACATCACGCTGCGCGAAGAAGGCGGCGCGCTGCATATCGCGATCAGGGATGACGGTCCCGGAATTCCGGAATCGGACATCGAAAAGGTATTCGAGCCGTTCTATCGCGTC
>DATMZQ010000088.1:0-2512 GCA_035573615.1 Burkholderiales bacterium
CCGGCGCTCGTCACCAAGGTTGCCGGTATTGGTGAGTTCAGGACTGGCGGCCAGTATTCGCGGGCCCGGGATGTGCCCGGCGTTAATTTCATTGCGCACGGCAATGTCGAGTCGCGGTTTTGCGGACCCGCCGCTGACACAGGCAGTAAATCCCGCCTGCAGAATGGTTGCGGCATGCTGCACGGTTCGCAAGGTATGTTCTTCGGGCGGCACATCCCCGGTGTCCGCCATGTCAGCCTTGTGCAGGAACGGCAAATGCGCGTGCCCGTCAACCATGCCGGGGATCACGGTGTGACCCGGAATGTCTATGGGCATGGCGGCGGCCGGGCCCGGCGACCCGTGCGGGAGGATTTCGGCAATGTGGTTTCCGGCTATCAGCACATCGGCGGCAAACGCAGGTTTGCCGCTGCCATCCCAGACGTTGCCTCCCCGCAGCAGGACTTGCTCCACTGTCCCTCCAGATTTTGCGCAGGCAAAAATTGTAACCGCGACTGCAGGGACATAGTGGACCAATGTGCAGGTAAAAGGCACAAGTGGCGCGGGTTATACTGGGCCAGTCACAAAAACAACTGGGGAGATCGCATGGAAGGCAAGTTCCTGCAAGGGAAAGTCGCAGTCATCACGGGGGCGAGCCGCGGACTGGGCCGGGCCATGGCGCTCGCACTTGGCGCATCCGGTGCAAAACTGGCTCTGGTTGGCCGCAATCGCGACAAGCTTGATGAAACGCGCAAACTCGTGGCGGAACTTGGCGCAGAAAGCGAAATCCTGGTCGCCGACGTGCGTAATGAAGAACAGGTGGCCAAGCTTGAGAAGGATGTCATCGCTCGCTTCGGCAGCACGCATATTCTGATCAATAACGCCGGAACCGCGGTACGCAAAAACATCGCTGATTTTTCTCTGGACGAATGGAAGCTCGTCCTGGACACCAACCTGACCGGCGTATTCCTTGTTTCACGTGCATTCATCCCGCATATGAAGAAAGCGAAATGGGGCCGCATCATCAACATGACCTCGATCATGGCTCATATCGGCAGTACCGGCCGCGGCGCCTATTGCGCATCCAAGGCTGGATTGCTGGCGCTGACCAAGTGCCTCGCGCTGGAGCTGGTCGGTGATGGCATCACAGTGGTGGCGATCAGCCCAGGATTCTACGAAACCGATTTAACGGCACCCCTTCGCGCCGACGCACAAAAAAATGCCGCGCTGATGACCGCAACGCCCGCCGGGCGTTGGGGAAAACCAAATGAAATCGGTTCGCTTGCGCGCTACATCTGCACCGATGCGACCTCGTTCATGACTGGCACCGATATCCTCATGGATGGAGGATGGGTCGCACAGTAAAGCTGCCAGGCCGTCACGACATGTCGGTTCGCGGCAGAGTACCAGCATGAAAATCGTCGTCCTCGGTGCCGGCGTAATCGGCGTGACGACCGCCTGGTATCTGACGCAGGACGGGCACGATGTCACAGTGCTGGACCGGCAACCGCAGCCCGGGCTCGAGACCAGTTTCGCGAACGGGGGACAAATCTCGGTGAGTCATGCCGAGCCTTGGGCAAACCCGGGTGCACCCGCCAAGATCCTCAAATGGCTCGGGCGCGAAGATGCTCCGCTGCTGTTCCGATTGCGTGCTGACCCGCGTCAGTGGATCTGGGGCGTGCGATTTCTGCTTGAATGCCTGCCGGCTCGCACGCAACGCAATACGCTTACCATCCTGCGCCTGGCGCTCTACAGCCGGCAATTACTCAAAGCGCTGCGCCGCGAGTCGGGCGTGCAGTATGACCAGCTCGAAAAAGGCATCCTGCAGATCCATACCGATGAGCGCGAGTTCGAGGCTGCTCATGCGCGCGTCGATCTGCTGCGCAGCCATGGCTGCGAGATGCACATCAAGAGCGTGCCGCAGTGCGAGGAGCTCGAGCCGGCCTTGGCGGCATCGACCATTCGGCTGATCGGCGGTACCTATGCTCCGGACGACGAATCCGGCGATGCCCACCAGTTCACCGGCGAGCTGGCGGAACTTTGCAAGCAGCGCGGCGTGCAGTTTGGCTTCGAGCACGCCATAGAAGCACTGACCACCGAAGGGGACCGGGTGATTGGAGCCGTGGTCCGCGATCCGGAGGGTCGCCGGGAACTAGTCAAAGCCGACAGTTTTGTCGTGGCACTCGGCAGTTACAGCCCATTTTTATTGTCCCCGGTGGGCATTAGCGTGCCGATCTATCCGGTCAAAGGGTATTCGGTCACCGTAGCGCTGACGCATCCGGAGAAGGCTCCAATGATGTGCCTGAGCGACGAGAACGCCAAAGTCGCCATTTCAAGATTGGGGTCACGCCTGCGGGCCGCCGGCACGGCTGAACTGACCGGGTACGACACCTCGCTGAGCGCGCCGCGCTGCAACGCGATCCTGTCCCGGATCGAGCAGCTTTTCCCGGGCGCCGGAGACTATGCCAAGGCGTCGGCATGGGCTGGGCTGCGTCCGGCAACGCCGAGCAACGTGCCGCTGATCGGGCGTACCGGG
>DATMZQ010000089.1:0-3208 GCA_035573615.1 Burkholderiales bacterium
CGATCACGGAAGCCAAAGGCGAGCGCATTGAATCGGTATTCATGGTGGTCGACGAGACCACACGCGAAGAGGCATTCGATTCAATCGAAATGGTATTGCGCACGGGGCGCGCGGTATCGATGTCGTCAAACGTCATCCTGATGAAGCGCGGCGGCAAGGAGATCCTGATCAACAAGTCGGCGGCGCCGATTCACGATCGTTCCGGGCAGGTAACCGGTATCGTGCTGGTATTCCACGACGTCAGCCGCGAAGGTCAATATGCGGCACGACTGTCCTATCAGGCGAGCCACGATGCGCTGACCGGATTGATCAATCGGCACGAATTCGAGCATCACTTGAGTCAGGCGCTGAAGAGCGCGACGCGGTTTCGCCGAAGCCATTCGCTGCTGTACCTGGATCTCGATCAGTTCAAAGTCGTGAACGATACCTGCGGACATGCCGCGGGCGATGACCTGATGCGCAGGATCGGCGCACTCATTCGCGCCCGCCTTGGGAAAGAAGCGATCGTTGCGCGACTCGGAGGCGACGAGTTCGGCGTGCTGCTGGAAAATTCTCCGCTCGAACATGCAACCCAGGTCGCAGAGGATCTGCGCCAGAGCATCAACGATTTTCGTTTTTCGTGGATGGCCATGCCTTTCACCGTGGGCGCCAGCATCGGCGTAGTATGTATTGCCGAAGGCACGTTCACCATGGAAGAAGTGCTGCGCGCGGCTGATGCGGCGTGCTACATGGCCAAGGAAAAAGGGCGCAACCGCGTCAACGTGTACCGTGCCGACGACACTGAAGTGTCATCGCGCCAGGGCGAGATGGAATGGGTCACGCGGATACAGCGCGCGCTGGATGAAAATCGCCTGCGCCTGTTCTCGCAGCAGATCATCAGCCTGCGCCAGCCTTCGAAACACAATACGCACTGTGAAGTGCTGTTGCGCATGCTGGACGAGCAAGGTGAACTGGTTCCGCCCGCGCGCTTCATCCCGGCAGCGGAAAAATACGGCCTGATGCCCGCCATCGACCGCTGGGTCGTCACGAACGCCTTCAATAGCTATGCAAGCCTCGCCGCAAAGAGCCGGGCTTTGCCGATCCAGACGTGCAGCATCAATCTTTCGGGCAAGTCGATCAACGAGGATAGCTTCCTTGAATTCCTTCGCGAGCAGGCCACCATCGCGGGCGTCCCGTATAGCGCCTTCTGCTTTGAAGTAACCGAAACAGCGGCCGTCGAAAATCTGCCGAAAGCGGTCAATTTCATTGAACAGTTGCGTGCACTAGGCTGCCGCTTTTCACTGGACGATTTCGGCGTCGGCATGTCGTCGTTCGGTTATCTGAAGCACCTTCCGGTGGACTATCTGAAGATCGATGGTGGTTTCGTCAAGGACATGCTGGAAGACCCGATCGACAAGGCGATGGTGGAGGCGATCAATGATATCGGCCATGTGATGGGCAAGAAAACCATTGCAGAATTCGCTGAGAACACCGCCATTGTCGACGTGCTGCGTGAAATGGGTGTGGATTACGCACAGGGCTTCGGCGTCGCAAAACCGGTGCCGTTCGGCGCAGCGCCTGGTCTGGCGCTCACGCCGCGCTCATTTGGAGACAAGTCTGCGAGTATCAGACAGCGCGATACAGACGAGCGCGACACGGCGAAGGGCAACGCTTCTACCGCTAAAGCGGAAGGCTCGGATTAAGAAAGCGCGCTGCTGTCGTGACGGTCGTGCCCCCTTCGGGGATTCCCAAGGGATCACACATGGTGTACCGGCTTTCGCCATAACCGGTCTGGCGACCATAACCGGGCTGCCGCCCATAACGGTCGTGACTACGTAACTGCTGAGATTAATGACCCAAGCGGTCTAGTCTTGCTACGTTCCGGTCTTATTGCTGTCATCAACCAGAAGCGCCGCTCCCAACAAAACGTCTCCCGCCGTACGACCACAAAAAAGGGCTGCCCTGTGCAGCCCTCTTTCATTGTGCCGGCAGCTTTCAGGGCACCAGGAGGGTCAAGTTGACGTTGGGCTGGTCGGACGTCGACACGTTTTCTTCAAAAGAGGTTTGCGTCGCGTATCCGGTTGCGGACGCCTCGATGACGTACTTGCCCGCCGGATTTGTTTGAGCGTCCAGAGTAATGGGCAAAGCACCAAACTGTCCCAGCAACGGTGCGCCGGCTGGCAACAACAAACTGTACGCTCCGGTTGTCAGGTCTGCGGACTGTGCCCGCACAGTCACCGTGGTCGCTGGTACGAGGATCGTGGCGGGTAACACATCTTGCTTGGCAGAAACGAAAATCACTTGGTCTGCATTGACCGGGTTCAACAATACGGTGCCACTGATGCTGTGCGAAACAGCGGATGTCGGCAACACGATCGGGGCTGTGCTGGTACTCAGCGTAACGACACTGGTGGCATCGGCTACCGGGACTGTCGCAATGACTGCAGTCGCATGGCCTTTGGCACTGACCACGACATCGTATGTTCCGGGTGCCAGTCGAGCGAGAAAAAATTTTCCGGTCGATGCAGGGACGGTCGATGCGACCACCTCGCCGTTGACCTGCGCGGAAACGACGACGTTGTTTCCCGAGATCAGCGCCGGCTGCACAAACCCGTCGATTCCGTTGGCCGTATTCGGGACGATCTTGATGACCGGTTTCAGCAGATAATTTCCATTGCCGTTCTTCACAACCGACTTGCAGGCGTCGAAATCCAGCACGAAGTCGGCTCGCTGGCCGGAAGCGACGGTAAACGGATTGACCAGCTTGATGCCCGACTGGGTTGCGCTGGGCGTCTTCAGCGCCGTTTCAGCTGATCCGGTCGGGATAACGGAATTCGCCAAAGGATTCGATCCAGTATTCGCCTCCAGCACGAGACGCATCTGGGTGTAATGTCCTGCCGGCAGTGGCGTCTCGCCCAGATCTTCGAGCAGGCCGTTGGTGAGATCCAGCAGATTGATTTTCCGCGGTGGATTCAGCGTGATTTCAGACCAGCCTCCAGCGGAGTCCGGGGCGGCCGCGTTCATGTGTACCCTGAATTTGCTGACCGTGACATTGACCGCGTCGAATCCGCACGCGGGTGCATCCGTCAAAGAGACCCCGAGCATTCCATTGGAAGAGCCTCCTCCTCCGCCGCCGCAGCCGCTAATTGCCGCGATGGCAAGGATTGCCATCAACCAGCGTATTGGCGCCAGTTTGTTGTCATACAGGTTCATATCGTTCTCCTCTTCT
>DATMZQ010000090.1:0-3014 GCA_035573615.1 Burkholderiales bacterium
ACGTTCGACCTGGCCCACGGTTCCGTACTCAAGCGCGCCATTCGGACGATGTGGATCGTGCTTGAGGAACTGGATTTGACCTGGATTCCACAACAGCTTTCCTGGCGACTGAATGAACGCCACTACGGCGCGCTGCAAGGACTCAACAAAAGCGATATGGCGGAGCGCTTCGGAGCGGAACAGATCCTTGCGTGGCGGCGCAGTTATGACATCCCTCCACCGGCTTTGGAGAAAGGCGATCCCCGCTATCCCGGAAATGATCGACGCTATGCCGATATGGTCCCTCAAGATATTCCCGTCACTGAATGCCTCAAAGATACCGTCGCGCGTTTCCTGCCATATTGGAATGACGTGATCGCGCCCCAGGTGAAGTCAGGTAAACGCGTGCTCATTGCCGCACACGGGAATACCATTCGCGCGCTGGTGAAGTACCTTGATAACGTTTCGGAGAAAGACATTGTTGGGTTAAACATCCCGACCGGCATCCCCCTGGTTTATGAATTGAACGATTCCCTTCAGCCTGTGCGCAACTATTACCTTGGCGATCAGGAGAAAGCGCGGGAGGCCGCTGCTGCCGTAGCAGCGCAGGCACGCGGCAAGTCTTGAGCAAAGCGGGAAACAGCAGTTCTCGATTGCTTCGCGCGGCCGCCGTCTCGCTGTACCTGGCGACCATCACACTCAATGCTCAAGGCGCGCCTACCGATGAACTCAAAAGAATCCGTGACCGTATCGAGGCGTTGCAAAAGCAATTATCGGAATCGGAGTCGTCGAAATCGGAAGCGGCCGATGCCTTGAAAGATTCGGAGCGAGCCGTCAGCCAGACGAGCCGCAAGATTTACGAAATTTCAGGACAGCGTCGTGAAGTGAATAGCGCACTATCGCGCCTGCAAAGCCGGATCCGCGTCCTGGAAAGCAACATTGCCGATGAACAGGCAGTGCTTGGACATGCGCTTTATCAGCAATACATCAGCGGCCAGTCAGACACGATAAAACTTGTCCTCAATGGCGAGGATCCCAACGAAATAGCTCGCGAGCTGCACTATCTGAGTTACGTGTCCCGCGCGCGTGCGGAACTACTGGCAAGCTTAAGAGGAAATCTGGCCGATCTTGAAAAAATGACCGGTGAAACGCGTCGCAAGAGCGCCGAACTGCACGCGCTGCAGGTCGAAGAAACGGTTCAAATGCGGCGTCTTGAAAAAGAGAAGGCGGAACGCCAGCAAATTTACGCCAAGGTTTCGGACGACATCGACAATAGCCGCAAGCAGTTGTCAACCCTCAAGCGAGACGAGGAAAGGCTGTCACAGTTGATAGAGCGGTTGGCCAGGGAAGCGGCAGCACGCAAAAAAACTCGTACACCCGGTAAACACATTACCAATCGTGCCCTGCCGAACGCCGATACGGGTTCAGGGGCATTCCGGCAATTGAGAGGCAAGCTGCGATGGCCGGTAATCGGGGAACTGACGAATCGGTTTGGCGGACAAAGGCAGGACAGCGGTTTGTCCTGGAAGGGTTTGTTCATTAGCAGCAAGCCTGGCCGGGATGTCAAAGCAGTGGCCAGCGGTCGTGTCGTTTACGCGGACTGGCTGCGAGGCTTCGGTAATCTGCTGATTCTTGACCACGGCGACGGTTATATGAGCCTTTACGGCAATAACGAGTCGCTTCTCAAACAAGTCGGTCAGGAAATCAGGAGCGGCGATACGATTGCCGCAACCGGTAACAGCGGTGGCAACCCTGATTCAGGTTTATACTTTGAACTTCGATTTCAGGGAAAGCCTTTCGACCCCCTCCCTTGGGTAACATTGAAATGAGATCGCGCATTGTAGTGCGCGCATGAGGAGTCATGAAAATGCATAACAAATTTCGACAAGTCGGGCTGATCGCGGTGGGTGCGATCCTTGGCGTACTGATCAGCCTGAACTTCTCGGCGGTGGCGCAAAAAAGTGCCGGTCCGCTTCCGATCGAGGATTTGCGGGCATTCACGGAAGTTTTTGGCCGTATCAAAAACGATTACGTGGAGCCGGTGGAAGACAAGAAGCTGATTTCCGAAGCAATCAACGGCATGCTTTCGGGACTCGATCCCCATTCCGCCTATCTCGATGTAGAAGCGTTCCGTGACCTGCAGGTCGGGACGCAGGGAGAATTTGGCGGCCTCGGCATCGAAGTTGGCATGGAAGACGGCTTCGTCAAGGTGGTCGCGCCAATCGAAGATACGCCCGCCTGGCGCGCCGGGCTCAAGTCTGGCGATCTGATCATCAAGCTGGACGAAGCCAATGTGAAAGGCATGACGCTCAATGATGCAGTCAAGCGCATGCGCGGGAAACCGAACACGCCTATCACCCTGACTTTTGTGCGCAAGGGTGACGCCAAGCCGCGAGTCGTAACGCTGACCCGTGCCGTAATCCAGATTCAGAGCGTCAAATCGAAGTTGCTTGAGCCGGGCTATGCGTATTTCCGGGTCACGCAATTTCAGGAGCACACGGGCGAGACGTTGGCCAAAGCTGCAGACAAGATGTTCAAGGACAATGCCGGGCCGATGAAAGGCATCATCCTGGATTTGCGCAATGACCCGGGCGGCTTGCTCAATGGCGCAGTGGCGATCTCCTCGGCTTTTCTGTCGACCGAATCACTGGTGGTCTACACGGAAGGTCGCACCGAAGACGCCAAGATGAAGTTGTTCGCGCGCCCCGAGTATTACCTGCGTGGCAGCAAGGATGACTATCTCAAGAAGTTGCCGAAGGAGATGAAAACGTTGCCCATGGTTGTACTGGTGAACAGCGGATCGGCTTCTGCATCGGAAATCGTCGCGGGTGCCCTGCAGGATCACAAGCGGGCAGTCGTGATGGGAACGCAAACCTTCGGCAAGGGATCGGTTCAGACCATTCTGCCACTTGGCAACGGCACGGCAATCAAGCTTACGACGGCACGCTATTACACGCCCAATGGCCGTTCCATTCAGGCGAAGGGCATCACACCCGATATCGTTGTCGAAGAAGCGACGCTGACTGAAGGAGAGG
>DATMZQ010000091.1:0-3391 GCA_035573615.1 Burkholderiales bacterium
GCAGACCTGCATGCGACGGTATATGACGAAGGCGGCACGCCTCTCACCGATGCGGTGATCCAGGACGCTGCCTTTGGAGCAAACGCCATTGCGTATCGGATCCAGGCGACGACCACCCTATTTTCACTGAACTGGAACCGCGTGCTGGCCTCTGGCGTGGCTGTCAATTTGGGCTACGCCTATCGCAGAAGCGATACCGATAACGACATCGGCGGCTACTATGCGAACCTGTTCAATTTGAGCGTAACCTACAGCCAATGAGCATCAGGAGCATTGCATTACTGGCGATATCGGCGTGGCTCTGCGCCGCTTCACCGGTCATCGCGGCAGACCTGCATGCGACGGTATATGACGAAGGCGGCACGCCTCTCACCGATGCGGTGGTAGTGGCGTACCCCGATGGCTTCGCAATCGAAGTTCCGAAGACGTCGACAGAAGTGGAAGACCAAATCAAGAAGGAATTCGTGCCGTACGTAAAGCCAGTGCATGTTGGAACGCTGGTAAAATTTCCCAACAAGGACGACATCAGTCATCACGTCTATTCTTTCTCCCCGGCCAAGCGCTTCGAATTGCCACTCTACAGGGGAACGGTCGCTTCACCAGTGATGTTCGACAAGACAGGCATAGTGAAGCTCGGCTGCAATATCCATGATTGGATGATCGGCTACCTCTATGTCACCGATGCGCCTTTTTTCGCCAAAACGGAACGGCAAGGGCGCGTAGACATTCTCCAAATGCCCGCGGGTCCCTACCGCGTGCATGTATGGCACCCGCGCATGTTCGCGTCGGAAGACTCAACGATCCGCCATATCACGGTTCAGGAGTCCGCCAGCGTCGAATGGCGGCTCAAGCTTAACCGCGAATTCAGGGCGCGGCGCACGCCCTTGCCCGACGAGCCCGGCTACCGATGAATTGGTTCCTTACCACGGAACACGGCAGCGTTCACGGCTTGCGAAATTGCGCAAAAAGCCTTTTGCCTTGTACATTCCCCTTTTAAAGATAGGTTAGAAATTTCCATGGCGATCGAAGTCACCAAGAAACTGCGTCCCGACGCCGGCTGCATGCGGTGTGGCAGTGCTTATACCGGCTCCGTTGAACACACAGTCATGTGTTTCCGGCTCAACAACAACGGGATGCCCTGTAACGGCAGAATTACCTGGCGGCCGAATCCTGAAGATTGGACCGAGTGCCCCGTCTGCGCCGGTACGGGTCTGAACGATAACGGACGCTGCGGTCGCTGCCATGGCGACGGTTGGCTGATGGGAAAACATTAGCGCGGTTGCTCGCGGTTCATGCGATAGCGCAACACGGCCATGACGCTGAAATTAACTTCATCATCCTTCGCTCACGAAGGTCAAATTCCACAAATTTATACATGCGAAGGCCAGGACGTCTCTCCCCCGCTTGCATGGAGCGGTGTTCCGGAAACGGCAAAAACTCTGGTGCTAATTGTGGATGATCCAGACGCACCCGATCCTGCCGCACCGAAGACGACGTGGGTCCACTGGGTGCTCTATAACATTCCAGCCTCGGCGACCGGATTGCCGCAAGGCGTATCGCCGGAACAATTGCCGCCCGGCACCCTGCAGGGCATCAGCGATTTCGGTCGCACCGGCTACGGTGGCCCATGTCCGCCAATCGGCCGCCACCGCTATTTCCACAAACTCTATGCTCTTGACATCGTGCTAGCCGACCTCGCGCACCCGCGCAAACAGGACCTGGAAAAAGCGATGAAGGGACACATTCTCGAGCAAGCCGTATTGATAGGAACTTACCAAAAGGGCCGCTGAACTGGCGTAAACGCGATGGGACTATTCAGTGGCAAACGCCCGGCCGATCTCGGTGTGAACAACGGAGCCCTCAAGGCGCCCCCGTCTTCACCAAACGCGGTCAGTAGCCAGGCGACGGGCGGCTACCACCGGATTGCGCCATTGACCTACGAAGGCGCGCAGGCACAGGCAATGGAAAAACTGAAAGCAATTATCGAAAGCACCCCGGGTACGCAAATCGTGCAGACAAAGCCCGACTATCTGTATGCCGAATATGCGAGTGCCCTGTTGGGCTTCGTGGACGACGTGGAATTTTATTTTCCCCAAGGAACGCACGTGATCCATGTGCGCTCGGCTTCTCGCCTGGGCCACAGCGATCTCGGGGTCAACCGCAAACGCATAGAAGCCATCCGTGCACGACTCCTCCAATCCGGAGCGTGAGGAAAAGCCGGGCGCGGAAATCGACCTGAGCGAAGACCTCAGGCCCTGGTGGAGACGCTCACCATCACTCGCTGCGTGCGCCGGGCTGGCGATCGGGCTGGCGACACTGTGGTTCGGGAATATGTTGGGCCGGGTGCCGCTCGATGCGCATTCGACGTTGGGCTATTTGCTGATGCTTCCGCTCTTGTTCATCGTCCCAGCGTTCTCGGCGACTGGAATAAGACTCGCCTGGCTGACATGGTCACGTGGGCGTCCGCTGCGATCCTGGTTAAGTACACTGGCGCTGGCTGCAATAGCTGCGAACTTGCTCGCGCTTGCAAAATTTGCAAGCGCGTTGGTGCGCATTTTCAGCTATTAAAGCAAGCGGCAACGCCGCCCCTTCCATCGGATACAAACCAAATTATTCACTTAAGCGCCTGATCGTTAAATCAGTTTTGCATCAGGATCGCATGGTCAACAACCTGTAACATACGCGCGACCAACGGTGTGCTAGCGTATGGCTACTTCTCGACGACCTAAACTTGCCTATGGATACTAGCCTATGGATAAAAAACCCTTGATGCAATCAAAGCCGGTTATCTCCCATGCGGGGGATTACGAAGAAGGTTCTGCTCGCCGCAGCACTGAACAACATTCCGCCGCGCCTCTCATAGAAAATGCAGCTGACTATATCGATGCACTCACGCGCCCGCGTTCCGATAATTCATATGTCCATAAGAAGGGCATCGTCGGCCGTCGGATGCGCGACAAATACAGAATGAACGGCGTAGTCGTGACCGAGGTGGTCAAGAAAATCGCCTGAGTAACTCCAGGCCGCCGAAGGGCGCACTATGATGCGCCCTTTTTATTTTGAGCTGTTGGGTTCGCTGTTTGCCTATTCTATTCGCGGCTCTCGCGGCGCTTTTCAGTTGCTTGTTCACCAAATCGGTGCCACTCTTTGCGCGTTTGGTGCAATCCCGGCATTGCAATGCGGACGTAAAGGGACGACCCCCCGCGGCCGGCCGTGCGTCCGATCCATTGCCAATTCCGCACGTTAACGGCTTTACCATCGTGAGAACCGGCGCAGGCATGTTCTGTGCGAACGGAGTTCGCTGCAGACCGTGTCAACCGCAGGCCAATGTCATGAGCATCGTGCCTTTCTTCTTCGACGTGCTGGCCTACAGCTCGATCTTCGTGCTGGT
>DATMZQ010000092.1:0-5752 GCA_035573615.1 Burkholderiales bacterium
CCTTTTTTTTGCGCTCCTATTCGCGCTTGATCAGCCTCTTCAGATTCTCCGGATCTTCCCAGAACGCCTGCGCACGCTTCAGGTTTTCTTTCGGCGCCTGCAAAAATTTCTGCTTTGCTGCCTGATCGGCAAAGCAGTAAATCTTGTCATCCGACCCAAGCCACAGTACGGAGCAATTCGTTTGCATTTTTCTTCCCTCGGCCATGCCCATGGTGCATTGGCCGCCAAATTCCGGGTCGCCGGCATAAGCATTTGTGAGCAATGCAAACGCAGCCGCAAAGACAATGGCAAAAACTTTCATGCGAATCCTTTTGGAAAAAACGTTGGTAGGATTTTACAGGAGGAAGAGTCCGGTCCCCGCATCCAGTTTTGGCTATTGCCTCACGCCCATCGAGCGCTCTTTCGCGCGTACGAGTGCGCTAATCACTTCGTTAGAGGGCGCGTTGAGCCCGGCTGCTTTTGCTGCCAGCGGAATCGCACCATTGATGGCATCGATTTCCGACATCCTGCCAGCCATATGATCAAGCAGCATCGATGGCCGTGCATTCGGGATTTTCATGCCAAATGCACGGACGTACGTCACCGGATCAGTGAAGTCGAGCTTGATGCCGCGCGCCCGCGCCACGTTGAATGCCTCGGTCGCGCAACTTGAAGCAACCTGCCAGGCATCCGTATCCTCGATGACCTCGATAATCGTGCGCTGTGTTATTGCACAGGTGCCCGAGAAGCAGACGTTGCAAATAAGCTTTTCCCAAATCAGCTGATCGATGTCGTCAAAGCATTTCACGCGAAACCCGCCGGAGCGCCAGATCTCCGCCACGGCTTCGAGCCGTGGCGAAATGGGCCCTGCCAGTTCGCCCAGGCGAACCAGCTCCCAGCCGTTGTGATGCGCGTGGCCCGGTGCTTTCATCGATGCGCCAAAGCCGCCGACTACGCCGACGAGCACACGTTCTCGCCCCAGAACCTTGGCCGCCGTGTCGGGACCGCCAAGGCCATTCTGGATTGACAGCACGACGGTATCCGGCTTCAGCAGCGGCTGCATCGATCGCGCTGCCTTTTCGACATGCATGGCTTTGGTCGCCAGGATCACCAGATCGCAAAGGCCTGCATCCGCTGCCTGCGTCGTCGCATTGACGCGCACGGTGCGATCTCCCGACGCGCCTTCGAGGTGCAAGCCGTGGGCCTTCATGGCTTCGACATGTTCCTTCCAGCTGTCGATCGCCCAGATCTCGTGACCGGCGTCTCCCAGCAAGGCTGCATAGACGCTGCCCATGGCACCACAACCGACCACCGCGATTTTCATGCGCGCTTTCCAGAACATCGACATCCGATTCTAACCAACTCCGGTCGTTCTTTGGCCATAGCGTGGTTAAGCGTCTCCGCATGCGGTTGCATTACAATCCGGGCTCACCGAACGAGCCGCGCCCAGCAATGCGAACGCCAACAAGGGCAAAACGCCTTGCGTGGCTCCCCTGTGAACTTTTTTTAACGCGGTTTTGGCCGATGGCCGGATGGAGGACGCATGGAATACAGGCAGTTGGGCGGTTCAGGTTTCAAGGTTCCGGCGTTGAGCCTGGGCACCGGGACTTTCGGCGGAGGCAATGAATTCTTCAAATCATGGGGCGCCAGCGACGTAGCAGAAGCAACGCGGCTGGTCGATATTTGTCTCGAAGCGGGCCTGACCATGTTCGATACTGCCGACGTCTATTCCGGCGGTTTGGCCGAAGAAATTCTGGGACAGGCAATCAAGGGCAGGCGCAATCAACTGCTCATTTCAACCAAAGGCACGTTCCGCACGGGGCCTGGACCGAATGACCTTGGCTCCTCCCGTTTTCACCTGACCGAAGCGGTGGAAGCAAGCCTGCGGCGGCTGGGGACAGATCATATCGACCTGTACCAGCTGCATGGCTTCGATGCACGCACGCCGGTCGAAGAAGTCTTGTTGACGCTCGATAATCTGGTCCGTGCGGGCAAAATCCGTTATATCGGTTGCTCGAATTTCTCAGGCTGGCATCTGATGAAATCGCTGGCCGTTTCTGAAAAATATGGCTTGGCGCGTTATGTCGCCCATCAGGCGTATTACAGCCTGGTCGGGCGAGATTACGAATGGGAGCTCATGCCGCTCGCCCTCGACCAGAAGATTGGCACCGTCGTCTGGAGTCCGCTCGGCTGGGGCAAGCTGACTGGAAAACTCCGAAGAGGACAGGCGCTGCCGCCAACCACCCGTCTGCAGAGCAAGCTCTCGAATGACAAGGGACCGCCGGTTGCCAACGAGCAGGTCTACAAGGTGGTCGATGCTCTGGATGAAATTGCCGGCCAAACCGGCAAAACGGTGCCGCAGATTGCGCTGAACTGGCTGCTGCAGCGGCCCAGTATTGCCAGCATCATCGTAGGTGCGCGCAACGAAGAACAGTTGCGCCAGAATCTGGGCGCGGTTGGCTGGCAGCTGACAGCGAACCAAATCGCCAGGCTCGATGCCGCCAGCGCCACCACGCTGGCTTATCCATATTGGCATCAACGTGGGTTCGCCGAACTCAATCCGCCGCCGGTATGAGGGGCGGGGCTCTGCAAATATATTTACGGGAACCCCAGTGACTGAGGACTGGTATCCATGCGTCCGCTTGATGGAGTGACGGTTGTGGCGCTGGAACATGTCATCGCTGGTCCGTTCTGTACGCGCCAGCTCGCCGATCTGGGTGCGCGCATCATCAAGATAGAGCGTCCCGGCGTGGGCGATCCGGCGCGCGCTTACGACGAGCGTGTGCGTGGCCTGTCGTCGCATTTCGTCTGGACGAACCGTTCCAAGGAAAGCATCACGCTCGATCTCAAGCGCGAAGAGGCGCGCGGGATCGTATATAAGCTGCTGGAGAATGCAGATGTGCTGGTGCAGAACCTTGCGCCCGGCGCGGCTGCCCGCATGGGATTTTCCTATGACGCGTTGAAGGACCGTTATCCGCGCCTGATCGTCTGCGATATCTCCGGCTATGGCGCTGACGGGCCATATCGCGACAAGAAGGCCTATGACCTGCTGATTCAAAGTGAATCAGGATTGTTGTCCGTCACCGGCACGCCGGACACGCCTTCGAAGGCGGGATGCTCCATTGTGGATATTGCCTCCGGCATGTACGCCTACACGAACATCCTTGCTGCGCTGATCCAGCGTGGGCGGACTGGCACCGGCAGCCGCATCGACGTGTCCATGCTGGAAAGCATGGCCGAGTGGATGAGCTTCCCGCTTTACTACGCCTACGAGGGAGCCGCACCGCCCACGCGTGCGGGCGCCTCGCACGCGACTATTTATCCTTACGGACCTTTCCCGGCCGGTGACGGCAAGATTGTCATGCTTGGACTGCAGAACGAACGGGAGTGGGCGGTGTTTTGCGACAAGGTGCTGGAAAAGCCAGAACTCAAGGCTGATCCGCGATTCTCATCGAGTTCACGCCGTTCGGCCGCTCGCAAAGAGCTCTACCAGATTATCGTCGAGGCGTTATCGCACCTGACCGCCGCGCAACTTGTTGAACGGCTCGACGACGCGCAGATTGGCAACGCACGCATGAACGACATGCACGAAGTCTGGGAGCACGCGCAACTGCGCGCACGCGGCCGTTGGAAAGACGTTGACACTCCGGCAGGCAAGATCAAGGCGATGTTGCCCCCAGGGGTCCCCGAGAGTTTTCAGCCGCGCATGGATCCGATTCCTGACATTGGCCAGCATACCGAGGCCATTCTGAGTGAACTCGGCTACGACAAGACGACCATAGCAGGGCTGCGTGCTGGTGGGGTGATATGAGCCTCATGGCCATGAACCGGCCGGTTGAGCGCTCGTACCTGTATGTACCGGGTAACCGGCCAGAGCGTTTTGACAAGGCCTGTGCGGCCGGAGCAGATGCCGTCATCGTCGATCTTGAGGATGCCGTGCCGCCCGTCGAAAAGGATTCCGCTCGCGCGGCACTGAGTTCGTGGTTGGCTGCCGATAAGAGCGTCCTGGTTCGGATCAATGCTGTCGGCTCCGAATGGTTTGAGGGCGATCTTGCGGCATGCGATGTCCAAGGCATCAGCGGCGTGATCCTGCCGAAGGCCGAGGGCGTCGCTGACGCTGTGATTTCCCTGTGCCGGCGCAGGCGCATCGCGCTTTTCCCGCTGATCGAAACGGCAGCAGGCATGGCGCAGTGCGAAGCGATCGCCGCCACACCGTGCGTACTGCGCCTGATGTTTGGCACCATTGATTTCCAGTTCGAACTCGGTATCGAAGGCGACGGGGACGAATTGCTCGCGTTCCGGTCGCGTCTGGTGCTGGCCTCGCGCATCGCAGGCATTCAATCACCGGTCGACGGGCCTTGTACGTCATGGGAGGATCCAGCGTTGCTGAGTTCGGACTGCCAGCGGGCGCGGAGGCTCGGTTTCGGCGGGAAACTGTGCATCCATCCAAAACAAGTTGCCATCGTGAATGCAGCGTTTGCACCAGGCGAGTCGGAAATCGCGTGGGCACATAAAGTGCTCGACGCGGCACAACGTTCGGGCGGCGCCGCCGTTGCCGTCGATGGCAGAATGATCGACCGGCCGGTCATTCTCAAGGCTGAGCAAATTATCCGCGAAGCGACAAGAAGCGTGTAGGTGACGGATGTTCCGCTGCCATACCAACAGATCAAACAGCGAGGCGTAATGGCAGCGAATACCATGCGGGCGTTGCAAGCGAACGATTTCTCGATCGATGCATTGTGCATTTCGGAAAAACCCGTGCCGAAACCACGGCGCGGTGAGATCCTGATACGTGTCAAGGCCGCCAGTCTGAACTATCGTGATCTGGCGATTCTCGTACAGAAGTACCTGCCCACGTTACCTCTGCCTTATGTGCCTGCCTCGGATGCCTGCGGGGAAATCCTGGAAATTGGCGAAGATGTGACCCGGTTCAAGGTAGGCGATCGCGTCATACCCGTTTACACGCAGGGCTGGCACGACGGTTTGCCGACCGTGGAGTTACGCACCAGACGAACTTTGGGCGCACCCTTGTCCGGGGTGTTGCAGGATTACGTCGTGGTACCCGCGGAGGACGCGGTTTCTGTGCCCGCGCATCTCAGCGATGGCGAAGCGGCGACTCTGCCGATCGCGGCGTTGACGGCCTGGTCGACGCTGCAGGAAGGCAATATCAAGCCCGGTGACACCGTGTTGGTGCAAGGCACGGGCGGCGTGGCGCTGTTCGCGCTGCAATTAGCACGCCTCGCCGGTGCAAGCGTGATAGCGCTCTCATCCAGCGATGACAAACTGGCACGCGCGAAGCAGTTGGGCGCGGCAATCGGCATCAACTATCGCACGACGCCGGACTGGCATGTGGCCGTGAGAGAAGCTACACAGGGCAAAGGCGTCGATATCATCGTTGAAACGGCCGGAGCCACCCTCGACAAATCGCTCGCGTCGCTTGCCTTTGGCGGCTTCATTGGCGTGGTGGGCTTCGTTGCCGGGTACAAGGCGGAGATTTCGATCCGTGCATTGCTCGGCCCGATGATTCGCGTGCAGGGCATTGCAGTCGGTTCGCGCGCAAGATTCGAAGCCATGAATCGTGCGATTGCGCAACACAAGCTGAAGCCCGTCATCGATTCCACGTTTTCACTGGAGCAGTCTGCCGATGCATTCATGCACATGCAGCAAGGCAAGCACTTCGGCAAAATTGTGATCGCGCTGTGAGCGGGCCCGTGATGCAACTGGAGCAATTGCGCGCCTGGATCGGCCGTACCGAAACACGGACGGACCTGGC
>DATMZQ010000093.1:0-3421 GCA_035573615.1 Burkholderiales bacterium
GAATCAGGCGTTAAATCTGCTCAAGGGCTTGCAGATTATCGGCAAGCGATAGAGCCGCCGACGCAAACTGAAGCAACGGAAGGCCCGCCTAGTGCGGGCCTTCCGCGCTAAGATGCCCGTAAATTGCTTTTCCAGCCCATGGACGACAACCAGTTACTGCGCTATAGCCGCCACATTTTGTTGCCCGAGATCGAAATCAACGGCCAACAAAAGCTGTTGGATGCGCATGCCTTGATCGTCGGGGCGGGAGGATTAGGTGCGCCGGTATCCCTTTACCTTGCAGCAAGCGGGGTCGGGCGGCTCACAATTTGTGACGATGATGACGTTGACCTGACTAATCTGCAGCGGCAGATCGTGCATTTCACCGATTCCATCGGTGAACGCAAAGTCGAATCGGCGCGGCGGACGTTAGCCCGCATTAACCCGCAAACAGTTGTTGAAACCATTGCCGAACGCGTGGCGGGCGAAAAACTGGAACAACTGGTTCAGGCCGCCGATGTCATCCTGGATTGCAGCGACAACTTCGGCACGCGCCATGCGATCAACCGGGCTTGCGTGCAGTTTTCGAAACCCCTCGTTTCAGGCGCGGGAGTACGCTTCGACGGACAAGTCACCGTATTCGATCTGCGCAAGGCAGACAGCCCCTGTTATCACTGCCTGTTTCCAATGGGCGGGGACGTCGAGGAAATGCGCTGCGCGATCATGGGGGTGTTTGCTCCGTTAGTCGGCATCATTGGATCAGTCCAGGCCGCGGAAGCGCTCAAACTGTTGATAGGCGTGGGCCGGAATCTTACCGGGCGGTTATTGCTGCTGGATGCCCTGGCCATGGAATGGCGCAGCGTGAGACTCAAGAAAGACCCGGACTGTCCGGTATGCGGTGCACGAGCCATGGCGCAAACGGATAGTTCTGCGCTTCAAGAGCGCTAGCAGCTTTATTGCTCTCGAAATTCAACGCGCGTGCGCCCATTCGCGGCGGACACGTAGATCATCTCCTTGCTGGTCACTTCCTTGAGCTTCCATGCTGCCGCAAAACCTGCCGGCAGCAAACTCGGCAACGTTGAAGATTCTATTTTTGTGTGCAGGTAGCCGTCGTGTACTGACCACTTGCCGCTGGCGGAAAAGTAGTACACCAACCGGCCATTCCGGACTTCGTAGTTGGGCCGGTCCGGCAAGTAGAAATCGGGCGGAACAAGCATGCGCAATTCCCCTTGCCAGTTGACCCGCCCGCCGGGGAGCAATGTGAATCGGTTTTCAACGATCACGTCATCCGGCGCCACTTCCCGCGAGCCCCAGGTGCCAACGACCACTTTTGCAAACTCGTCGTCCGAAGCACCGCAACCACTCACCAATGCAGCTGCACACGCGAGCAAAAGTACCTTGATTAACCGCGCGATGTGCAACGGCACTAGACCAGCGCCGGCCATTGTGCGGCCCAATGTTCGGTTGGGTCGCGTCTGAATCCGCTCTTGGCGAATTGGTGCCAGCGGCCGATCACAAAAGCAATCATCAGGTTCGCCTGCCCTGCCGCGTCGGTATTTTCGGGAATCTCTTTCTCGGAGACGGCGAAGCGCACGGCCTGCTTCAGTGTCGCCTCCAGGCGGTCCTGCAGTTGATTGATACGCGCCTGCAGGCGTTCATCCTCATTGACCAATGCATCGCCAATCAGAACTCGCGTCATGCCAGGGTTCTTTTTTGCAAACCCAAGCAAGGAGGATATGATCGCTTCAAGCTGCTTCAGTCCGCTGGTTTCTTCCCCGGTAATTTTGTTGATCAGGCCGAACAGCGTCTGCTCGATGAATTCAATCAAGCCCTCGAACATCTGTGCCTTGCTGGCGAAATGCCGGTAGAGCGCGGCCTCGGAGACATCCAGCCGGGCGGCAAGCGCCGCGGTCGTAATCTTCTCCACCTTGGGATTTTCAAGCATGGTCGCAAGGGTCTGCAGAATCTGCAGCTTGCGTTCTCCGGGCTTCGTCGGCATGGCGGCGCTTTGTGGTGGGAAGACCAAAGGTTACCCGAACGGCGCGGAATTTAACACGAACCGGTGTGATGCGAACCGACTGGTTCAAAGAAGCCGCAATAGGCCAGGCAATCGGATCAGGTGTCTCACCCTTGCATTTACCCATCCCGGGGCACACATCGATTCGGTGACCCACACGGTCTTCATTCCCAATTTCCGTGCGGTACGCAGGTTTTCCAGGCTGTCTTCGACCATGACACACCGCGACGCGATCAGACGATGCGCGCGCATAAGCCGCAAAAAGGCGTGTGCTTCCGGCTTGGGCCGAAAGCGAGTGTGCTCAATGGCAAAAACACCGTCGAACAAGTCATGCACCCCGAGTGCGCGTAGCACAGCACCCGCGTAAGCCGAAGGTGCATTGGAGAACACGAGCTTGCGCCCAGGCAGGCGCCGCAGAACGTGGCGCAATTCGCCGCGACCGACGATCATCCCGCCGAGATCGGGAAAGCGATGCGTTTCACGCAAAAAATGGGCGGGGTTGACGCCGTGATGACGTATCAAGCCGATGAGCGTTGCGCCATAGCGCTTCCAGTAAGCATCGCGTAACGCACTGGCCTGCTCGTCGCCCAAGTCCAGCAGCCTGGCAACATAATCGGTCATCGATCGGTTGATGTGCGGGAAGATATGCGGCCGCGCATCATGCAGGGTGTTATCAAGATCGAATATCCAGACCCTGGATTTGGCCGCCCCTGAAATACTCATATCGGCTCTGGATGCCTGCTAGCGATTGCGGATCAGCGTCCCGACACCTTGGTCGGTCAGTACCTCCAGCAGCAGCGCGTGCTCGACGCGCCCGTCGATGATATGAACACTTTTGACGCCGCTCTTGGCGGCGTCCAGCGCAGAGCCGATCTTGGGCAGCATGCCGCCATGAATTGTGCCGTCCGCGAATAGCTTTTCCACCTGTTTTGGCGTGAGCCCGGTCAGCAGCTTGCCGTCCTTGTCGAGTACTCCCGGCGTATTGGTCAGCAGGATCAACTTCTCCGCATGCAGGATCTCAGCGAGTTTGCCGGCAACGAGATCGGCATTGATGTTGTAAGACTCGCCGTCTTCACCGACTCCGATGGGGGCAACGACCGGAATGAACTCGCGGCTCTCCAGCAAGGAAATGACTTCCGGATCGATGCTCTGTATGGCGCCCACCTGGCCGATATCAAGCATTTCGCCGTCGTCGAGCGTGTTCTGCAACAACAGTTTTTTGGCACGAATGAAACAGCCATCCTTGCCAGTCAGACCGATGGCGCGGCCGCCGTTGTGGTTGATCAAGTTGACGATGTCCTTGTTGACCAGGCCACCCAGAACCATTTCGACGATGTCCATGGTCTCGCGGTCCGTCACACGCATGCCCTGGACGAATTCCCCCTTCTTGCCGATACGCTTGAGCATGTCGTCAATCTGGGGCCC
>DATMZQ010000094.1:0-5207 GCA_035573615.1 Burkholderiales bacterium
TTCGTGACTGCGCTCGAAATTGCGGCGCTGGACCATATGCGCATGGTGGCGGCCATTGCGCCGTTCGTGGATTCCGCCATCAGCAAGACCGTGAATGTCCCGGAAAACTATCCGTTCGAGGATTTCAGGGATCTGTATTTCGAAGCGTGGAAAGCGGGGCTGAAAGGCATCACGACCTACCGCCCGAACGGCGTACTGGGCTCGGTCCTGTCCGTTACGCCAGCGAGCGAAGCGCCCAATGATCTGGATACATCGGACGCTGATCGCCGCATCCGCCTGGATGCCGCACCCATGCCTGCGCTGTCGAGCCTGCGCTGGCCGGGGCGGCCGCAGATGACGGCAGGCAATCCGTCCTGGACGTATATGGTTGAGTCGCCATTTGGGGCGTTCGCGATTTTCGTCGGCCACGTCGACAACGGCGATCCACATGCTTTCGAAGTCTGGGTCAATGGCAACGAACAGCCGCGCGGTCTGGGCGCGGTGGCCAAGACGCTGTCGATGGACATGCGTGCGCAGGATCGTGCGTGGGTGCGCACCAAGCTCGACATCCTGTCGCGCACCGCTGGCGACGATGCGTTCGACTGTCCGATGCCGCCGGACGGCGCACCGGTGCGCATGCCGAGTACGGTCGCTGCGTTTGCGCGCATAGTCAGTTGGCGCGTCGAACAACTCGGCGGCCTGACGCCGCGTGATGACCGCTCGCCGGTGCTCGACGCCTTGTTCGCAAAGAAAGAACCCAAGACTGGCACTGACGGCACCATGTCATGGTCGGTGGACGTGTTGAACCGCAGTTCAGGCGACGATTTCGTGCTGATCCTGAAGGAACTGGTGTTGCCGTCGGGCCAGCGCCGTCCTTATTCAGTCTGGATGGCGGGCAGTTATCCGCGCTCGCTGGATGGCTTGTGCAAATTGCTATCGCTCGACATGCGCGTAATCGATCCGGCGTGGATTGGCATGAAGCTGCGCAAGCTGCTGAGCTATGCCGAACCGCTGGGCGATTTCATGGCAAAAGTGCCGGGGGAAGACAAGCAGCGCAATTGGCCGAGCACGGTGGCCTACGTCGCGCAACTCATGATTCATCGCTTTGCGATGCTGGGCGTGCTGGACGAGCGCGGTTATCCGATCGATGAGATGGGCGTGCTGGAGATACCGCAAGCCGCGCGCGCACGCGCGGCGCGCAGCTTGCAGATTCTGCCGGGAAAGCGTTGTCTCGAATGCGGAAACAGCGCGGTGATCCGAAAAGACGGCTGCGAATTCTGCACGGCGTGCGGAGCGGTCGGCGCGTGCGGCTAAATTAAAAACGGGACTGAGGTGAGTAAAAGCAGGACTGAGGTATGAGGACTGAGTGAAAGACGAAAATAGAAAAGCATAAAAAGAACGAGCTCGGAGTACCCTTTTAGACCGGTATCCCCTTGCGGGACAGTCCTCAGTCCTCAGTCCTCAGTCCTAAGCGAAGCTCCGCGGCTGACCGGTGGCTTCGATCACCGACATCCACAAGTCAGCCGTGACATCGACCTGTTTGCGGCTGCGCGTGGCCAGCGGCATGGGCACATGCACGAAGCGGCCGTGCCAGCGCCCGATCAGCATTTCGGTGTTGCCTGCCATTGCCGCGTGTACTGCATTGCGCGCCATGTTCCAACAGTAGACGCTGTCCGAGGGCGTCGCCGGCACGCTACGGATGGTGTAGCTCGGATCGATGTATTTCAGCGTTATCTCGCGTTTGGCCTGGCGGTAGTGTTCGGTTATGCGCTCGCGCAGATACACGCCGATATCCTTCAGCTTCGCATTGCCGCTTTTGTCCGTCGCGCCGTCGGCCGCATCATCTGTCATTAATTCCTGGGCAGCGCCTTCAGCGACTACGACGACCGCGTGGCCTTTGCGCGCGAGCACGCGGTCTAGATTGGCGAACACGCCGCGTTCGCCTTCCAGCATGGCGTTGACTTCGGGGATTAGCACCAGATCGACATCGGCGGACGCGAGCGCGGCCTGGCAGGCGACGAAGCCGGAATGGCGGCCCATCAGTTTGACAAGGCCGATACCATTGCGCGCGCCCATCGCCTCGACCCTCGCGCTGCGAACTACATCCACGGCGGCGGAGTACGCACTTTCGAAGCCGAAGCTGCGATCGATGAAGTGGATATCGTTGTCGATGGTCTTCGGTACGCCGACCACCGCGATTTTGAGGCCGCGTCGTTCAATTTCCTCCGTGAAATGCATTGCGCCGCGAATCGTGCCATCGCCCCCGATCACGAACAGGATGTTTATGCCATTGGCTTCAAGATTGTCGATGACTTCGCCGGGGTCTTGTGACCCCCGCGAGGAACCGAGGATGGTGCCGCCCTGATGGTGAATATGCGCCACCGACTCCGCCGTAAGGGTGACGGGGTCATGGCCAAACCGGGATATCAGTCCCTCGTAGCCGAAGCGGAATCCCAGAATCCGCTTCACGCCGTAGCCTCGCGCAAGTTCGAGCACCAGGCCGCGCACGACGTTGTTGATCCCTGGGCAAAGCCCGCCGCAGGTCACGATGCCACACCCGACCGTGCGCGGATCGAAGAACACTTTGTCGCGCGGTCCCGCCAGTTCGAAAGCCGGCACGTTGCCGGCGCGCGCGACATTGTCGCCGAAGACGGACATGCGATCGTCCACCAACACCTTTTCTGCCGCTCCGGCAAACATCACGGCGCTTTCGCCAAGGTGCGCGACTACAGGCGAGGGCAGCAGGCACTTGCCAAGATCCTTGATGCGAACATCGGCCGCGGTGATTGGCCCCGCCAGCGCGGTGGACCCCGAAAGGGTGACCGCCGATGGTGCATTGACTGCATTATGTTTGGCGAGAGCGCTCATATAATTTTATGTGGCAGTTGGTCGAAACGGTGCGGAGCGCACCGGCGCGGTGCTTCTTGAACGGTGCCGACCTGCGTAGACCCATTGATTCACGGGAGGTTTCAATCCACCGATAAATGTCCGCGAGCATCGACGGTCAACGTTGCAAGGAACGTGCGAGAAATCCGCGTCCCTGAAAATCCAATAAAAATCCAATATAAAAAAAGCGACTTTCGTTACGGAAACCGGTATGATGCGCGCAAGGATTTTGTTTCGCGTCAATCGGTCCGCGTTTCAGCCCGTTCGTGGTAGTTCTGCTTCCTCGAATAATTTCAACTCTGTTCGATTCTGCCTGAACCGGTTCGGAATGCCCTCTGGGCTTCCGCAGGCTTTGTCAGGAGATATCCATTAGCACTACATTTGAAGCGCTCGGCCTTCGTGCCGAGCTGGTCCGAGCTGTTGCCGACGAAGGTTATACAGAACCCACCCCAGTACAGGAGCAAGCCATCCCGGTGATTCTCGCAGGCCGCGATATTCTCGCCGGCGCGCAAACCGGTACCGGGAAGACTGCCGGATTTGCGCTGCCGCTGCTGCAGTTGCTGGCGGCGCGTCATGCGGGAGGTGATGCTCATCGCCGTCCGATTCGCGCGCTGATCCTCACGCCGACGCGCGAACTCGCGGCGCAGATCGAAGACAGCGTCCGCACCTATGGGCGCCACCTGCGCATGAAATCGACCACGGTCTTTGGCGGCGTCAGCATGAATCAACAGATCGGCGCGCTGCGCCGGGGTGTGGATATCCTGGTCGCCACGCCGGGACGCCTGCTGGACCATCTGCAAAGCCGCACGGTTGACTTGTCGCGCGTGGAAATCCTGGTGCTGGACGAGGCGGATCGCATGCTGGACATGGGATTCGTGCGCGACATTCGCCGCATCCTGATGACCTTGCCCGCTAAACGGCAGAATCTGTTTTTCTCCGCAACCTTCTCCAGCGAAATACGTGAACTGGCCGACTCTTTCCTGCACGCTCCGGTGCAAGTGGCGGTCGCACAAAGCACCGTTACGGCCGACCTGATTTCACAGGTGGTTCATCCGGTGGACAAGGATCGCAAGCGTGCAATGCTCGAGCATCTGGTTAATACCGGCGACTGGCGGCAGGTACTCGTGTTCGCGCGTACCAAGCATGGCGCGAACCGACTTGCCGAACAGTTACAGAAAAACGGCATTAGTGCCGACGCCATCCACGGCAATAAGAGCCAGGGTCAGCGCACCCGTGCGCTGGCCCAGTTCAAGCAGGGCAAAGTGCGCGTGCTCGTGGCGACTGACATTGCTGCGCGCGGCCTGGACATTGAACAGTTGCCGCACGTAGTGAACTATGAATTGCCGAATGTGCCCGAAGATTATATCCATCGTATCGGCCGTACCGGTCGTGCGGGCAGTTCCGGCCAGGCAGTATCGCTGGTGTGCTCGGAAGAGCGTGATTTTCTGCGCGACATCGAACGCCTGCTCAAACGCAGCATCGAGCGTGTCGTGGTCGAAGGATTCCAGCCGACCGGCGCGCCGCTCAGAACTGATAGCCATTCCCCGGCATCCCGTGAACGCCGTCCACAGCAGCGAAGCCAATCGGACAGGCCACGTACGCAGGGGCGTGACGTACGCACTGGCAGCGGCGAAGGACGTCGCAGCCAGGGTAATGCTGGAAGACCCGCACGCAACGGCGGCGAGGGCCGTCAGCGCAGCGGCGCCAGCGCCCGTCGCGGCGACTCGCAGCCGCGCCACAACGCAAATCGCCCGGTATCTTCGGTGCTGGGTGGCACCCGCTGATCGATTATTTTTGAAAGGAGGAGCCCATGAATATATTTGTCGGCAACTTGTCGCAGGAAGTCACTGAAACCGACCTGGTGGAGCTGTTCAAGCAATATGGCCAGGTAAAATCCTCAGAGGTCAAGCGCGACCTGTTTTCTGGTGTGACCAAAGGCTTCGGCTTTGTCGAAATGCCCGGTAAGAATCACTCGCTGGCTGCCATTGCCGGCCTGGACGGAAAAGACTTCAAGGGTCAACCGCTGCGCGTGAACGAGGCGCGCGAGTTTCCGTCGAGGGGACGGCGCAGATAAAGGCAGGACCAAGGACCGAAAATTCCAGGACTGAGGTACGAGGACTGAGGACTGAGCAAGAGCTAAAAGGGCCGCATTGCGGTCCTTTTGTTTGTTTAGTTCTTTGGTTTGATTACTCAGTCCTTTGACTTTTACTTAGTCCTCAGTCCTCGTACCTCAGTCCTGTCTTTCACTCAGTCCTCATCTCTCAGTCCTGCTTTTGCCGAGCTTGTTTTCTAACAAGCTCGGCAAAAGCGCCCGCCGGTAGCGGCACGCTGAAGTAGTAGCC
>DATMZQ010000095.1:0-5320 GCA_035573615.1 Burkholderiales bacterium
GTCCGAACAACATCCTCTCACTGGGCGGCGGTATTAGCTACGGGAGCATGAGGCTTACGAAATCCGGGAAGGACCTCATCCTTGCAACCGGCGGTACCGATCAAATCACATTCAAGAACTGGTATGCGCAAGGAAATCGCAGTGTCGCGGCGCTACAGGTCTTTACCGAAGCAATGCCGGGCTACAACCCCGCCGGCACCAACCCGCTACTCGATAATAAAGTCGAACAGTTCAACTTTACCGAGATCGCCAAGGCGTTCGATACCGCGGGACAGGCAAATGGCTGGGCACTGACGAACGCACTGCTCGCTACGCATCTTTCGGGCAGCGATACAGCGGCCTTCGGCGGAGATCTCGCTTACCAGTACGGATTGAATGGCAGCCTGGCCGGGATCAGCCTTTCGCAGGCGCAGCAGGTACTGAACGCGCCGCAGTTCGGAACCGGAGTGCAGACACTGCGGCCAGTCGCCGAATTGCAGCAGGGGCGGAGGCTGTCCTGACGAGATGGAAAGGGGGATAACATCATCTTGAGCAAGACCACGAGACCAATCGATGCGGGCGCACTCGATTTCGCACCGGCGATCTTGCGCGCCCAGCATGAAAACGCACCTCCGCTGTCGAGGATAGTCCTTTACATCGCACTCGCGCTGTTTGCAGTGATGCTGCTCTGGGCCTTCTTTGGGCGGCTGGACATCATCGCGGTTGCGCAGGGGAAACTCATTCCAGGCACCTATGTGAAGATCGTCCAGCCGGCTGATAGCGGAGTCGTTAGGGAGATCCTGATCAAAGACGGACAGGAAGTGAAGGCCGGCCAGGTGTTGATGCGCATGGATACTCAGGTTTCCGATGCCGATTCCGCGACGGTGGACAATGATCTTCACCTGCGGCAGTTGCAATTGCGGCGCATCCAGGCGGAAATGAATGGTGCGGCTTTCACACCGGCCAAAGGCGACCCACCCGCGATGTTCAGGCAAGTCGATTCGCAATTCCGCGCCAACCGCGAAGCCTACCGGAACCAGATCGAGAACGAACGCGCTACGCTTGCAAAGGCCGAGCAGGATCTGAAAGGTGCGATCGAGATGGAGTCCCGGCTCAAGCAGACCGTGCCGATCTACCGCGAAACGGAAGCCGCTCACCAGAACCTCGCCAAGGATGGTTTTATTTCAAAGCTTGCCATGCTGGATAAGACTCGGGAACGTATCGAGAAGGAACAGGAACTCAAGGCGCAGTCCTACCAGGTTGCCAGCCTCAAGGCCAGCATCGATCAGTCGCATAAACGCCTGGCGCAAATTACCTCGACCTATCGGCAGCAGTTGCAGAATGAGCGCAGCGATGCCGACACGCAACGGCTGCGTCTGGAACAAGAAGCGAGCAAGCAGGCCTACAAGCATGCGTTGCTCGAACTTAAAGCGCCGCACGATGGAGTAGTGAAAGACCTTGCCACGCACACGTCGGGAACCGTGGTTTCACCGGGAACGATTCTGATGACCTTGGTCCCACATGACGATCCAGTGAAAGCGGAAGTCTGGGTCACCAACGAAGATGCCGGCTGGGTGGAGCTCGATCAATCCGTGAAGCTGAAGTTAGCCGCGTTTCCGTTCAACAAGTACGGCATGGTGAAAGGCCGCGTCGAATACGTCAGCCCGGACGCTGCCGAGTTGCCCGACACGCGTGAGCGCGACCGCAAAGATACCCGCGAGCATGTCATGCCGCCATCCGGATTCCGCACGCTTGTTACGCTCGAATCGCCGTACATCGAAGCCGCAGGCAAACGCTATCGCCTGAGTGCAGGCATGACCGTTACCGCGGAAGTTAACCTCGGCAGCCGCACGGTGATGGAATATCTGCTCTCGCCGGTGCAGAAAGTCGCGCACGAGGCGGGGCGGGAGATGTAGAAGTTAGATTCAAGGATTCTCGCGCAAGCTGGTTCATCCTTGAACCGCTCAAGCATTGCAAACTATCCCGAGAGCTAACTTCTCCGGCACGAAAATATCTCTTTCGTTCATATGGAGCTAACGTCGCGGGCTAACGCGCCGCCCGCTTTCGGCCGGTCGCTGTTGAGCCGGCGGTTAGACGTGACTTCTTCTCATGCAGGCGCCCCGACACGTATTTATGAAGCACGCTTGCGATTAGCGTCTGGTAGGGCACCCCCTCTTCGTACGCCCTGGGCCTGAATGTCCATGAGATCAGCGGCGATAGGCGAATATTTACGCGTTTGCTCTTAACGAAAGTTGCACGTGCGGCCTCCCGAAACCCGCCGAGCTGTGCCTTGGTCGGGCGCACGGACACCAATACCCCTTTTTCGTAGGCGCCCAATAATTCGCGCTCGTAACGGTCAAGTTTTTTCATCTGGATCATCCACTCCTAAATAATCTGGCCTTGACGGGCAGTAATCTAACTCGAATCGCTGCTTGAAACTGAATTTCCGTTTGTCGGATAAGGCATCGCCATTCTCACTTAGTCTTGAGCGACGCGGGCCATTGGCTCTCGCTGTGTTGCCTCTACAATAGACATCTCACCCTTACACGCAAGGGGATCTCCATGCCGAAACCAGTCGCCAGTTCCCTTGATGCAAAGTCCGTCGAGCAGTTCGTCTCGATGAAGTGGGACGAAGATGTTGTTCCGCGGCTATGCGAATACATTCGTATCCCGTGCAAGTCGCCGCACTTCGATGCCGGCTGGGCAACAAACGGCCACCTCGATGCTGCGGTCGAGCTCGCAGAGAAGTGGGCACGTGCGCAACCTGTCCGCGGGCTTAAGATCGAGGCCGTGCGCCTGGTAGGCCGCACGCCGGTGATTTTGTTTGAGCTCGCGGGCGAACTGCCCGGCGCCATCCTGATGTACGGTCATCTCGACAAGCAGCCGGAGATGACTGGCTGGAAAGAAAGCTACGGGCCGTGGACCCCGGTGCTGCACGAAGGCAAACTTTACGGCCGTGGCGGTGCCGATGACGGCTATGCGATATTTGCATGCCTGGTGGCGCTGGCCGCGCTGAAAGAACAGGGCGTGCCACATGCGCGCATCGTTGGGCTGATTGAATGCTGCGAAGAAAGCGGCAGCTACGACTTGCCAGCTTATCTCGAGGCGCTCAAGTCCCGCATCGGCACGGTGGACCTTGTCATCGGGCTCGATTCCGGTTGCGGCAATTACGAGCAGTTGTGGATGACCACCAGCCTGCGCGGCATCGCCGCCGGCACGTTGAGCGTCGAGGTGCTCAGCGAAGGCGTGCACTCCGGCGATGCCAGCGGTGTGGTGCCATCCAGCTTTCGCATCGCACGGCAACTGCTCGATCGCCTGGAAGACTCCAGGACCGGCCGCATCCTGCCGAAAGAGTTTTATTGCGACATCCCCGCCGAGCGTATCGAGCAGGCGGCGCTTGCCGGCAAGACGCTCGGCGATGCGATGCTGACGCGCTTCCCGTTCGCAGGTAAAACGCAGCCCATGACGCGCGACCATGGCGAAGCGGTGTTGAACCGCACGTGGCGGCCATTCCTTTCCGTGATCGGCGCCGATTTCATGCCGGCGATCAGGGACGCAGGCAATGTGCTGCGCCCGAAGACCGCGCTCAAATTGAGCCTGCGTATCCCGCCCCTCATCGATGGCCAACGCGCGACCATGGACCTGAAGCGGATTCTCGAAGCCGATCCGCCGCACGGCGCGAAAGTGAGCTTTGAGCCCGATCAGGGCGCGACTGGCTGGCACGCGCCGGCAACGGCGCCGTGGTTAAAGTCCGCGGTCGATGCCGTCTCGAAACAGTACTACGGCAAACCGGCCATGATGATGGGCGAGGGTGGAACCATTCCGTTCATGGCCATGCTCGGCAAATCTTTCCCGAAGGCCCAGTTCCTGATTACCGGCGTGCTCGGGCCGAAGTCCAACGCGCACGGGCCGAACGAGTTTCTGCACGTGCCTTATGCGAAGAAATTGACGGCCTGCGTAGCAGGCGTGATCGCACGCTACGGAACATCAGCCTAAAAGATTCTCGGTACGGAAATCGGCAAAAGGCGACTTGCCAACAAAAGTTGAAGAACCCGGAGGTTTGGCGTGGCAACGACAAAAAAAGCGATGTCTGATTCAAAAAAAGCACCGTCAAAACCTCGTGTACTGGATGCGCGGCCGGACCGGCTTGATTTTCGCGATTTGCCCTACCGTGCACCATTACGGTCGTTGCCCCTTTGCTTTCCACTTGAAAAGGATGTCGGCAGGTATATCGCCGACTACGTCGCCGAAGGCTTGGTGCTGAACCAGGGAAACCAGGGTGCGTGCACCGGATTCGGTTTGGCTTGCGTGGCGAATTACCTGTTCTGGACGCGGCATGTGGAAACCCGTACTAGGCGAAAATTCGTATCGGTCAGCCCGCGTATGCTCTATGAGCTGGCCAAGCGATACGACGAGTGGCCCGGGATAGACTACGAGGGATCGAGCTGCCGTGGCGCACTGAAAGGCTGGAACAAACACGGCATATGCAGTGCCGACGAGTGGCCCTATAAGCTCGATCGGCACGGCAACCCAATCTTCGTTCGGCCAGACCCGAACTGGCAGCTGGATGCCAGCCAGAGACCGTTGGGGGTTTACTACCGGATTGATCGTGAATCGATTGTGGATTTGCAATCGGCTATCAGCGAGATTGGCGCGATATTCGTTTCGGCCGGAGCGCACGATGGATGGGATGCCCTTGCACATACTCGCCGCAAGAGTGCGCCACCCAAAAAGCACAAGGACCTGCCGACAATTCCGCCGGTAGAAGACAGGAAGAGCATTGGCGGCCATGCTTTCGCATTGGTCGGCTACAACGAGCGGGGGTTTGTAGTTCAAAACTCCTGGGGAGAAAGCTGGGGCGCTTCAGGATTCGCAGTACTGCCTTACGACGATTGGGTGGTCAACGCCACCGACGCGTGGGCTTGTGCGCTTGGTGTTCCGGTTTCATCGAGCGACACATCGGGCGGAAAACTGGTCCCAACGATCCCGACCCGCTGGCGAGTTCCTCCCGGCAGATCGCTCACCAGGCTCGATCGGAACACACGGGAGCCAGCCAACCCTGCAGATGATCCCTGGCCGATCGACCATCCATTCAATTTCAAGGATTATCAGCCGTGGTCCACTGCAAACGCATACAAGCATACGCTCGTCACCGGCAACAACGGCGAATTGGCGGCTACAGATTTCACGAGGGATGTCGGCGACAAGCAGGGGCTTGCCGAGGAAATCATACGCACCGGTCCCCAGGAATGGTCAGGGCCAAAAACTAAAACGCTCAAGCTGATCATCTACGCTCACGGCGGCTTGAATGCTGAATCAGAATCGGTGCAGCGAATTCGTG
>DATMZQ010000096.1:0-9949 GCA_035573615.1 Burkholderiales bacterium
GCGCGGCGACACGCAATTTATTTCCTGGAACCAATGCTCGCCGATCAACGCACTACTGGCGAGGGCTTGGCTCGGACTGCTGCTAACTGATCAGGACTCCCGACCGGACTATCCACACCACTATCACTGCCACGGCCACAAGGGCAATCACCACGCCCAATACCAAGCGCGGTGCCTTCGGGCGCTGCGGCCGTTCATACACGCCGACGGTTTTTTCAAGCTTCGATTTCATGCAGTGCAGGGTGCGGCATAAGGAATGCCGCACCCGCTGACGGTTTGCATCAATGCGCCATGCGACGATCGTCTCCGCTGTACGAAGACGATGGATTCATGCGCCGCTCAGGCTGGTAGCCTGATGTGGATTGGCCCTGGCCGGTTTGTTCCACTCGCACGTCCGTCTTGCGGACCGTGTCGGCTACGGTCTGATCGCGCTGTTTTACCTGCTTGCCAACGCGAACTTCTTCGATTACCCGGCTGCGTTTGCTGACCACAGGCTCTTCGGCCATTTCCCGCATCTCGATGGACTTTTCCTGGAACACCTCGTCCCCGGCTTCCACCGGACGATCGACCGGGCGCCGCTCGACCTGCACATGCTCCTCGCGTAGTTGTACGTTCTCCTGGACCGGAGTTTCGCTGACCTGCGAGTAGACGCGCACCACGCCCTGGCCAATCTCGCGTTTGCCCACGACGAGTTCTTCTTGCGTCACTGGCAATACTTCTTCTTCTTGTTGTTCGTTGTCCGCTGTCAGCCGGCCTCCCCAGCCTTGCTGCTTCCATTCAGCTGCGCGCTGCTCAATATCTGCGGCCCCATGGTTTTTCATGACCATAGCTGCACAAGTCGCCATCTCATCGGTGCTGGCGTTGACGGTGATCAACGTGCCGCCGCGGCGCACGCCTTCCGCGTAGTAGTGTGCTTCTTCCTCCGGCACGCCAAGATGCACCAGTGCACCGATTGCACCGCCGGCTGCGGCACCGATGCCTGCACCGGCGAGTGCAGACGCGATTGGTCCCGCCGCGACGAACGGTCCGATGCCTGGAATCGTCAATGCGGCCGCGCCTGCGACCAGGCCAAGGATCCCACCCACTGCGGCTCCGGTCCCAGCGCCTTTGAGTGCTCCGGACGCGACCGTGCTGTGGCCTTCGCCGGACGTTTCGCCGCCGGTCATGGCACTGGCGTCTTCCTGGGAACCGCGCGCCATCAGTCCAATGTCGGATCTTTCACAGCCACAGGTGCTGGTCAGATCTCGCACGACGTCTTCAGCTTCCTGCGGGGTTTCCATCAAAGCAACGACTGTCTTTGCCATCGTATTCTCCTTGGGGTTGTGTTGAAAATCATGTCGAAGGGGCGTCCTTGGCGGACTGCTCGCCGGTCGCTTCCCGTTCAACCGTAGCTTCTTCGTGACGCAGCTTGACCGCCTGCGAATGAGGCCGTGCGACGGAGCGCTGCGTAATGCGCAGTTCTTCCTTCAGCACCAGCTGTTTGCGCACGACCAGGACTTCCTCGATGACCGGGATGACGAGAACGTCGCCTTCGTATCTGGCCTCGATCGGGCCGTCGATCGGCCGATTCATTTCAACGCGTTCGACCGTAATCTCATCCTTCAGAAGTCTCGTTTCGACAATCCGCTCTTCCTCGCGCACCGTGGTCTGGATACGCACGACACCTTGCTGGACTGCGCACTTGCCCAGTTCCACTTCTTCGCGGCCGAGCGGGATGGTTACGGCAGCGTCGTTGCTTTCGTCGATCGACGAGCGATGAACCGGACTCATTGGCGCGTGTCCTTGCCGGAATGCGGGTTGAAATGTCCCTTCGGCCGCTGTTCGCAAGGGATGTGCCAATTGGCTTACGCTCACGCGGACGTCCGCGCGGACGCGGCGGTGCCACTCGCGGATGTAGCTTCTACAATTTTCCGTCTTCGCTTGGGGCGGGTAACGCATGCCGACCGACATGCCGGTGTTCAATAGGGCCGTCGATTGCCAATCCGGGCAGGGCAACCCGGTGGGCCGGAAGGCCTATGACCCGCGGTTGCAGAAGTCTGTCATTGAATGTGCCACCGCACGAACCTTCGTACCCGTGTTGAATCTATTTCTCACATAGGGAGCAATGCGCAGGAGGAGATTCGACCATGGAAGACGATCTTTCCAGGCGTGGTTCATCCGACAGCGGCAGGGTAAGCCTCAGCGAAGACTGGGAACGCCGGTATTGGGCGAGAACGTTTGAAGTCACGGAACAGGAATTGCAAGAGGCAGTTGCGGCGGTGGGTCCGTACGTTGACGCGTTACGCAAGCATTTCAGGTTCCCGCCGAAAGTAGCCAGGTAATGTAATTAATAGGTAGCCAGCTCATGAATCGCGCAGTTTGATTTTGCAATCATCAACGACAAATGCGCCACAGCAATCGATGCGAACTGGCGTCGATTTGCAAAGATCTTCAGGACGCGGAACTTCCGGGGCCATGCAACTCACAATCAGGAGATTCGCAATGAGATATCAAACCTATATTGCCGCGGTAATTCTGGGTATTTCGCCAGTCGCAGCCTTCGCTGCCGAGGCGGATCAGCAACAACCGTACGCCACGCCACAAGCGTCAGACAGTGAACAGAATTCTTCGAACACGACGACCGGCGACCAGCAATCCGATACGTATTCCGCAGGCGAGGAAGGCAAGCACAAGACGGGACAAGCCTCCAGCGCGAACAAGAGCGAAGCGCGCTCGAACCAGAACGCAGCCACGCAATCCGGTACCAATGGCGCCAGTCCGGAAGCTAAACGCAAGACTGGCCAATCCTCCAGTGCGCAAGAGAGCAAGGCTTCATCCGGTCAATCTGAACAGAGCATGTCCGAGCCGAGCGATTCGGATCAAGAGTCCAGCGCAAGCGATCAGGATGAGGATTCGGGCGGTACGTCAGACACGCCCAAGAGGCTGGTTATCGTGGTGCCGGAAGAGATGCAGGATACGATGGAGCAACTCATTGCTTTCCTGAAGGCTTCTCCGGACGCCGAGATCCTCATCATGGCACCTGGCGAGTCCGCTGCCGACGAGAATACCTTTAGGCTGCAATCGGGCGGCTCTTCGGAAGAGGATGAAGACCAGTAGGCTGCATCGCGAATACCAGAATGAGGCGCGCCGCTGACAGGGTGGCGCGCACTTGTCGCAGTGGGAAGAGCAGTCCCGCCTAGAATCAGCAGACGGGATACCTGTGAAGATAGCTTAGCTGTCGGTTTCGCGAAATGCCTGCTCACGCGTCTTACGGAAGTGCGGCAGGATAATCAGCAGCAACAATATTACGGCGAGCGACAGCATGGCCAGCGACAGCGGGCGCTTTACGAAGACCAGCGCATTCCCGCGAGCCAGCAACATGGCGCGGCGCAGATTTTCCTCCAGCATCGGACCGAGGACGAAACCGAGCAAAAGTGGCGCCGGCTCGCACGCGAGCTTGACGAACAGCACACCGATCAGCCCGAAGAACGCAGTTTGCATGACGTCGAAGGTTGCATTGCTGGTGGTGTAAACCCCGATCGCGCAGAACAGCAGAATAGCGGGATAGAGCACCCGGTAGGGGACGTGCAGAAGCTTGATCCACATCCCGATCAGCGGCAGATTCAGCACGACCAGCATCAGATTGCCGACCCACATCGAGGCGATCAATCCCCAGAACAACGCAGGATTGGTCGTCATGACCTGCGGGCCCGGTTGGATGCTGTGGATAGTCATGGCGCCCACCATCAAAGCCATAACTGCGTTTTCAGGAATGCCGAGCGTCAGTAGCGGAATGAAAGACGATTGCGCCCCGGCATTATTCGCTGACTCCGGGCCCGCGACCCCTTCGATAGCTCCCTTGCCGAACCGGGTTGGGTCGTCGGCCACTTTTTTTTCCAGTGCGTACGAAGCAAAAGACGCCAGCATCGCGCCGCCACCGGGAAATAGTCCGAGCACGGATCCGAGTCCAGTGCCGCGCAGCACTGCTGGCCAGGACTGGCGAAATTGGGCACGAGTGGGCCACATGCCCCCGAGTTTGCTGGTCAGAATTTCGCGCTTCTCCGTAGACTCGAGGTTGCTGATAATTTCCGCGAAGCCGAACAGGCCCATTGCTACGCTGACAACGCCGATGCCATCCGCCAATTCCGGGATGCCAAAAACGAAACGCGCGGTGCCAGTGCCGACATCTGTTCCCACGATTCCAAGCAGAAGCCCGAGGATAACCATGGCGAAAGCCTTCAGCAGCGAGCCGTGGGCAAGCACCACGGAGCCCACCAGTCCGAGCACCATCAGGGAGCAATACTCTGCCGGCCCAAAATTGAGTGCGAATTCGGACAGCGGGACCGCCACGGTGGCGATCATGATGGTCGCGACGCAGCCGGCGAAAAAAGATCCCAATGCCGCAACAGACAATGCGGCACCGGCGTTACCTTGCCGGGCCATCTGATAACCATCGAGGCAAGTGACTGCCGAGGATGTTTCGCCCGGCATGTTGAGCAGGATCGAGGTGGTGGAACCGCCATACTGCGCACCGTAGTAGATTCCCGCCAGCATGATCAGCGCGGAAACCGGCTCCAGCGTGAACGTGGTTGGAAGCAACATCGCGATGGTCGCGACCGGACCAATGCCGGGTAATACGCCAATCAATGTTCCGAGCAGCGCGCCGGTCAGTGCATAAAGAAGATTGACCGGCGTGAGCGCGACACTAAACCCAAGAGCCAGGTGGTTGAGCAGTTCCATCGAGAGTGTCTATTTCGTTCCGGGCCAAATAGGCAGCTGAAGGTGCAGCCCGTACACAAACACGCCGACGACGACAGCGGCTAGCAGAACGCTGGCGACCACTGCTTCCCTGGGACGGAACTCAGCACTTGCGGCGCTGGACAAGACGATCAGAATGATAGTGGAAAGTACTAGTCCCAAAGGCGTGACGATCGCGCCAAACAGCACGACACTGCCTAATACAACGATCGTAGGGCGCCACTTCCATGCAGCAAACGGTTCGCCGCGTAGCCGCAAAGCGCGCAGGCTTAACACAACGCCCAGGACACCCAGGAGAAGGCCCAGCATGCGCGGAAAGTAGCCCGGTCCCATGTGGGACGCAGTCCCAAGTGTGTACCGAGTGCTGATTACGATCGCGCCTGCACCTACAGCTGCGAACAGCAGCCCCGCAAAGAAATCCTTGGGGTGACGGATTGTTGGCATTGTTTTCCACCCTCGCAGCTATTGTTGAACCGGCCGGACCATGACAGCGTTTTACTGACACCAGCGCTTAAGCCTAGCATTGAAAAGGTTCCGACGTTACTTCGCGGTTGCTGTGGCCCGCGCACAAAACTGCAGTTGGCTCTGTACACATCGCAATGATCGGTTCCAGTGCGCGTGCAGCGGCCGCGTAACGTTACTGTGACAAAGTGGTTTCTGTAAGCGCTGAACTTTTATCGGCAACCGTAAATCTCATGGGAAGCCGACGTGCAGTTTGCATGTCGATCCTACAAGGAGAAGGTCATGAAGAAGGAACAAGTGACGGGCCGTGCCGAACAAGCAAAAGGCACAGTCAAGGAAGCCGCCGGCAAGGCGACCGGAGACAAGACGCTGCGAGTGAAGGGCAAGGCTCAAAAAGCAGCGGGCGCCGTCAAGTCAGCTTACGGCGACGCGAAGGACAAAGCAGAGAAGGACCATAATGCCTAGGATTATCTCCCGCACCGGCGATCAGCGCAGCGACAACTTGTCTTTGCCGCTCAGTGACAGGACGCAACGGCGGTTTGTGATTTTCGCGCAACCAAAAGAGTATGGCGATCACCCAAACAGTTACTATTCCCGTACGGGCCAGCAGACGACGGTGCGAGCTCAGGCCGCCCAGTTCGCTTCTGAAATGGAGGCGGAGAATTTTGCGTTGTCCATGGGCATCAAACTGACGATCATGACTTATGTGGGAGAGGAAAGATTCGCCCAGTCGGAACTCGAAAACCCGCCCAAGACAAACCGCTCCTTTCGAAGGCGAAAAGTGGATAGCAGGGATTCCCTGGCGCGACGCGATTAGCGCGCGGATGCGGTTGCGTATTCACCCGATCGGCCTCTTGGTCCGTACAGCAATTCAGTTTGCGATTGCTCTTTCCTGCTCACTGCCTCGAACGTCTTTGTAGGCAGGACTGCCAGTTGCCGTAGACATTTTCCTACGAGAAGTTATGCGTCTCGAAATGTTACGGAAGCTGACAATTTGCAAATTATGTTGCGTTTTCGAGCGGGCACCGTGAGGCTTGCTATGTTGCTTCAGCGTTCGCCAAAATCTGATACGGGGGAATGCGCATGAGTTCAAAAGTCTGGCAATTCGTCGAAGTCCCGGGGGAAGGATGGTGCTGGCAGCGCGGTGATACAGATGATCCGGTCACCAGCAAAAATTCTTTTCCGGATCTCGCCAGCTGTATCTTTAATGCCGAAGAGAATGGCTTTCGCCCTGCCAAGCCGGAGCGGCGCAGGCGTCCCAGGAACCAGCCGGGTTGCGAGATGCGTTGCGTCGGGGGAGCGTAGCTTTTGCAAACGGCCCTCCGGCTACCGGATTGAGGAATCTTTTTCACCCACTGGGCTTACACGATGTGCTTGAGGGCCATGGGTGTTCGCGGTGATGGCGCAACGCGCATTAGCGCCCTATCCTGTGCCTCAACTTGAAAGGTGGCACATGCAACCGATGCGATGGCAGTTTGAGCGATCTGGCCACCAGAGTTGGTACTGGGAAAAGCAGAAGCTCGGTGCAGAGCGGATGTCGTTGAGGGTGGGACCCTTCCCGAGCTTTACCAGCTGCCTTGTCGATGCCCAGCAGAAGGGCTTCAACCCTGGCAGAGCCGAAAGAAGAAAGCTGCCCCGCACGGTGACGACCGCTATGCCCGAAGCACGGCGTCTTCTCAGTGACGCTGTCATGCGTATGAGACGTAGCTGACGCGGCGGTGTCACGAAAGTTTTTTCCTGATCGAACAAAATCGCGACAGGCATTGAGTCACGCGATGCGCCGCATCCAGCCCAAGTGGTCGGGTTCCGGAATGTCCACGCTACCCCAGAATTGCAGAAATTCCTTGTACTGTTCCGCAGCTGCGGGAGAGAAGTAATAGAGATATCCGTCTGCGTCATCGGGCACGGTGCGATAAATCGCGCAGCCGGGACGGCTGTGCACGCCGTTCTCGAACATCATATTGAGAAACGTCCGGTTAACCGCATGAAAGACGCAGGTATGCGGAATATGAACACAGTTCCAGGCTGCCAATTGCTGCCTCGTAACCGACCGTCAAACATCAACGGTATGATTTGGTCCGGATGGAACTGCCTAGTTCCATCCTTTTTGTGAATACTTCTGAAGAGTCGCCAGACGATGGGTGCGTATGGGAACGCTTACAGTGCGCCTTTCGTGATGGCGACAGCCACTGGTTCTTTGCCGGTCGGCACGCTTCCCAGCAGCGCCAGGGTGCCAGTCGATGCGTCGATTGTGAATCCAGACACGGAGTCCGAATTCTGGTTCGGCGTGTAAGCAAACGTGCCGGCCGGATCAAGTGTCACCGCGAAAGGGCCGCGTCCCGCAACAAAAGGAGATCCAGGGACCGCCACAAGCGTGCCACTATCCGCAATCGTGAAGGCCGAAATGTTGCCGGTGTCCCGATTCGCCACATAAGCCAGCGTCCCGTCGGAGTTCAGCGTTATGCAGACCGGATGCAAGCCGTTCTCAATGGGCACCGTTGCCGTAAGCGCGAGCGCGCCGCTGGCATTGATCGAAAATACGGAGATATCGTTCGAATCGTAATCCGCCACATAGGCGAAGTGGCCCGCGGGGTCAATTGCGATTGATGCAGGCGCAGTTCCGGCAGCGAACGGTGAACCGAGGACTTCCTTGAGCGCGCCGGCTGCGGAAACGGCAAACGCGGAAATGTCATTGGAACCGAAATTGGCCACGTACGCGAACCGGCCCGCGGGCTCGACCGCGATGGCGAATGGACTGCCTCCGGCCGTGAAAGGCGAGCCCGCTAGCCTGGTGAGGACGCCACTGTCCGGATCGATTGAGAATGCCGAGACGTCGTTGGAAGCGCGATTCGCGACATAGACGAACTGCCCGCTGGGATGGACCATGACATGGAACGGATTGGTCCCCGTGGCGAACGGCGAGCCGCCAATAGCCGTGAGAGCGCCGGTCGCGGAATCGACCATGAAGGCGGACAAGCTGTCCCCATTTGCATTTGCCACGTATGCAAACTTGCCGGAAGGCATGATGGCGATGGAAACTGCACCCGCCCCAACGTTGACTCCACCGTTGCTTTGTAGATGTCCGCTCGTTAGAGCGGTATACGCCGAAACCGTACCATCGCCGAAATTGGCGACATAGACAAAATAGCGTGCCGTTCCAGTCTGCACCGGAGGCGGGGTGGGCGTCGGCGGCGATGAATCGGGCGGTGGAGAAGGACTCTTGACCACCAGTGGAGGCGCTGGTGCATTGGCCGCAGAGGAGGTTGTGTTTGCGTTGTTGCCACTTCCCTGCCCGCATGCTGTAAGCAGCAGCGACAATAGAAGCATCGCCACGTAACGTAATCCGTTTTTCTTAATGTTGTTGTCGAAAGCGTCGCATCGGCTGGCGTCCATGCCAGGGCGCAGTCCATGGTCGGTTAAAACCGCTGCGGTAGAAAACAGGGCTGAACGTTTGCCGACATCGAGTGGGTCGTTTTTTTTCCTGCTCTTAGACATGCTTTTGCCAGCGTCGAGTGGTTCCAGTGGTGTTGGAACCAGCACGAACATCTTCCGTGAAGGCATTCATTCCTCATCGAGGAAGAATTCCAATGTCACATTAACTGGCGAAGTAGAACGCCGCAGCAGCCACGATAGGCCGAATGCACCACGTTTACGCGTCGGTGGTTCTTCCGGATTACATGTTGATTGTGGTTTTTTGCGGTGACGATGAGATCAGAACACCAGTACCCCGAGGAATACGCCAAAGATCAAAACCACCAGGAAAAATGCCAGGGCAATGAAAAAGAGGATTTTGGCAACGCCTCTGGTGCCCGCCGCGACATCCGTAAAACCGAAGAAACCCGCGATAACCGATACGATAAAAAATATGGCTGCCCATTTGAGCATAACTGCTCCTTTCAAGATCATTGATGGATGCGCTTTTCATGCAGACAAGACAGTGCGCAGTGTGGTTCAACGGAGATCCATGGCACTTCGTTGTGCATACCGGTGTACGCCAAGCTGTTCATTGCAACTGGTAACAGCGCCCGGCCGCCAGCACGTGGTGATTTACTTGGCCGCTAATCAGGTTTAGCCTTTTTTGCTCTAGACCGGAGAGCGAATGGTTCCATTGACGTGTGTGGTGGCTGTTGGTCTGCCGCAACGGATACCACCCGAGGAAGAAGAACTGATCCGGGAAGGGTATGTCAGCGTACGGGGCGACGTTCAATTAGAAGAATATCGCCGCAGAGCTTCTGATCAGGTTGGTGTAAGCATCACACTGATGTGGAGTGACGATGGCCGCCCGCTCTACGCGCGGGAATCCATCCCTCCAGTTGATCTTCTCAACGATTGAGCACCGGTTGTGGCGGCAATTACCGCCGCGGACCTTCCAGCGGTTGCGCGCAATCACCGCAAAGTGCCGGCAGCTTCTGCGCCTGTTTAGCTGGTAAAAAATACCGATTACATTTTTGCGGACATCCCGGGCGTTCCGCAATGGTTTGAATGTTGAAAGAAATAGGTCGCATAAGACATCGGCACGAGCCTTGCGTTGTAGGGCGTGCGCGCCGAACGGATGCACCGCCACCGTTCCTCATCCAGTAAGTGCCTCTTTGAAAGCAAGCAGTATGAAGATTCGGTCTGTTGTCGCTCGCGGGCTTTTGCTCTTGAGCATCGGTGTGATGACCGGAGGCTGCGCTACCACCGACACAAAAAGCAGCGCTGCGAAAGCGCCTGACAGCACCAGCACACGGGGTGGATCCACCGGCCAGCA
>DATMZQ010000097.1:0-2865 GCA_035573615.1 Burkholderiales bacterium
AAAAGCAAACTACATCGCGGGCACGCCATTCGTGGGCAGTGACCAGAAGATGTACACCGGACCCGGCGGCAACCGTGGAGAATTTGCCGCATGGGAACCGGTCGAGGGCCGCAAGAAGTGGAGCATTCCCGAAAAATTTCCGGTCTGGAGCGGTGCGCTGGTGACGGCGGGCGACGTTGTTTTCTACGGCACCATGGAAGGCTGGTTCAAGGCTGTTGATGCGAGGACCGGCGCGTTGCTGTGGCGCTTCAAAACCGGTTCAGGGATCGTCGGCCAGCCGATCTCCTATCTTGGCCCCGATGGCAAGCAATATGTGGCCGTCTTGTCCGGCGTGGGCGGATGGGCAGGATCGGTCGTCAGTGCTGGTATTGACACGCGGGACAGCACAGCCGCCCTGGGTTTCGCCAACGCCATGCGGGACTTGCCGTCCGAGACCGGTATGGGCGGCATGCTGTACGTATTTGCGCTGCCATGAAGCACCGCATGCGCGCCTTGGCATGGGCTTGCGCTGTCGCGCTGACATTGTGCGCATGCAAGCGTGAGCAGCGCGCCTTCGAACAATCACCTTCACCGACAGAGCTGGCTCTCAAGAGCGGCATTTCGCTGCCTTCATCCACGCCAACCGCAAAGCCGAGCGGATCCTACGAGGAAACCGCTTACGCCATAGCGCAAGGCAAGCAGTTATTCAACTGGTTCAATTGCTCGGGCTGCCATTCGCACGGCGGCGGAGGAATCGGTCCGCCGCTAATGGATGACAAATGGATTTACGGACATGAGCCAGGCGAAATATTTGCAACGATTGTAGAAGGCCGGCCAAACGGGATGCCTTCCTTCCGCGGCCGCCTGGACGATTCCCAAGTGTGGCAGCTGGTGGCCTACGTTCGCTCGATGAGCGCACTGGTCCGGCGCGACGCCATCGCGGGCCGGGATGACGGCATCCAAAAGGGGAAACCGGAACAGCGGCGATCCCGCGTCGAGCCACAGAACAGCAGCGAGGCACCGGCACAATGAAGCGCATGCACCACAGCGGCTTGTGTCTGTCAGCGCTGTTGCTCATGGCACGAAATGCCTCGGCCTCGGACTCGCAAGATGCACTCATGCCGTTTGGAGTGCAGGCCGCTCACATTCATGATTTGTGGCAGGTCCTGCTATGGGCTTGCATGGTGTTCGGTGTACTGATCGTAATTGCGGTCACAGTGGCCCTGTGGCGCGCTCCGCGCAGCAGCGAAACCACACCGGCAGAACCAACGCCCGGTTTACACACGTTGAGCCAATACGTCGTGACGGGCGCATTGGTGGTTTCCATCATCGGCCTGCTGGGGCTCACAGTCGCGAGTGTCATGACGGACCGTGCGCTGGCCGGCTTATCCGAGGAGCGCCCAGTCAACGTCAAAATCACATCACACAATTGGTGGTGGGAAATCACGTATGAAGACGCACAGCCCTCGCGCACTTTCATGACAGCCAATGAGCTGCATATCCCGGCCGGCCGCCCAGTCATTGCGACGCTGGAATCCGACGATGTAATTCACAGTTTCTGGGTGCCGAACTTGCACGGAAAGCGTGACCTGATTCCGGGCAGGACGGCGAAAATAAAGTTTCGCGCGGACAGCCCGGGCAGCTACCGCGGCCAGTGTGCGGAGTTTTGTGGATACCAACACGCGCACATGGCATTGCTTGTCATTGCGGAGCCTGCAGAGGCATACGAAAAATGGGCAGACCGGCAGCGCGCATCGGCAAATACACCTGCAGAGGAGCAAAAGAAACACGGCGAATCCCTGTTCTTATCGTCGCGATGCGCCATGTGCCATTCAATCCAGGGCACCAGCGCCAACGGCAAGGTAGCGCCGGATCTCACCCACGTTGGCAGCCGGCGCTATATCGCTGCTGGAACGCTGTTGAATGGCCCCTCTCAGCTTGCGGCCTGGATTTCCGACCCGCAACGTTACAAGCCGGGAGCCAATATGCCAGGGACCACCTTTTCATCTGAAGACCTGCAGGCACTGGTTACGTACCTGCAAAGCCTGACATGAGTTCCGTGGCGGAACTTTCAGATACCGATGCAGCAGAACGCGCCGCGCTGGAGCGTGCATGGGGCGATCGTCCGGGTCTGATTGGATGGCTATCCAGCGTGGACCATAAAGCGATCGGGCGCCGTTTCCTGGTATCGGCATTCGGTTTTTTTGTTGCTGCCGGCTTGTTGGCGGCATTGATGCGCCTGCAACTTGCCATTCCGGACAACACGCTGGTCGGCCCCGATCTGTACAACCAGTTATTCACGGTGCACGGCACCACGATGATGTTCATATTCGCGGTTCCGGTCATGCAGGCAATGGGCCTGTATCTGGTGCCGTTGATGGTCGGCACCCGCAACATCGCGTTCCCGCGCATGAATGCATATGCATACTGGCTCTATCTGTTCGGCGGTCTGATGCTGTATGTGGCGTTCATTCTCAACATCGGGCCGGACGCCGGATGGTTCAGTTATGTCCCGCTAGCCGGACCTCAATATGGCACGGGCAAGCGTTCGGATTTCTGGGCGCAGCTGGTTACCTTTACGGAAGTGTCTTCGCTACTGGTCGCGGTTTCGATCATTACCACCGCCTTCAAACTCCGCGCTCCCGGCATGGCGCTGCATCGGCTGCCGCTGTTCGTATGGGCGCTTGTGGTGACGTCTTTCATGATCCTGTTCGCGATGCCGGCAGTGATGTTCGCCAGTACGGCACTGATCACCGACCGGCTGGTCGGTACGCATTTCTACAACCCGGCTGAAGGCGGTGATGCTCTGCTGTGGCAGCACTTGTTCTGGTTTTTCGGACATCCCGAGGTATACATCATTTTCATTCCCGCGTTGGGCATGATGTC
>DATMZQ010000098.1:0-6845 GCA_035573615.1 Burkholderiales bacterium
CTGGGTCTGGACGGCCATGGCAAGGCACTGTCTTTTTTGCTGCTGGGTGATATTGACGTACGCGTGCCTGTAGACTGTGTGCCGGAAAGTTCGCCGTACCGAGAGCGCCTGCGCTGAAACGATCAGTGTGAGCCGAGAAAAATAAATCGTTTGGGAGGAACACAATGGCGTGGCGGCGTGGCTGGATCAGTCTCTTCCTGTTTACCTTGGCGATGATCAACTATGTCGACCGCGTTGCATTATCGGTCGCTTCCAAGTCCATATCCGAGGAGTTCGGGCTGCCGCCCGCGGCAATGGGATACCTGTTTTCCTCGTTTCTGTGGACTTATTTGTTATGCCTGATCCCGATGGGAATTCTGGTAGACCGGCTTGGCACCAAGACAGTCAATGCCGCTGGCATCACGCTTTGGTCAGCAGCGACCATAGCCACGGGTGTCTCATGGAATTTCGTTTCGCTGATCGTTACCCGACTGGCAATGGGCATCGGCGAAGCGACTACGTTCCCGGCGGGAGGGCGCGTAGTGCGAGAATGGATTCCGGCCAGCGAGCGCGGATTGACCAATGCCGTCTTCATGGCGGGCACGCAGGCTGGACCGGCAGTCGGCGCGTTACTGGTGGCGTGGATCATCAGCCAGATCGGCTGGCGCGGCTCCTTTCTGGTGGTGGGCGCGGCCGGATTCATCTGGCTGCTGGCCTGGCTGATCTGGTTTGGCCCACCGGAAAAGGTGCGCTGGCTAGGTACAACAGAGCGCGACAAGATCCTGCGCGAGCGCGACGCAGAAACCAGCGCCCTGCAAAAGCGCACCAGCGGAACACGAGTACTGGATCTGCTGCGCACGCGCACGATGTGGGGTCTTGCGCTGGCGGAGGGCTGTGCGGTCTATACGCAATATCTTTTCCTGACTTGGCTGCCGAGCTACCTTCAGTCCACGCGCGGCCTGACCATCGTCAAGACGGGTTTGTTCACCGCCGTGCCGTATCTTGGGGCCGCCGTGCTGGGTATCCTTTTGGGGCGCATCAGCGATCGCCTGCTGACGCGAGACGCTGTGGGGAAAGGCCGCCGGCGCACGATGGGCATTGTGATGATGTTGTCATCGTCAGTGATTCTGTTTACGCCTTTCGTCGACGAGATCTGGTTGCTTTTGTCCTTGTTCACCATCTCGCTGACTGGCATGGCGACCGCAATTTCGCTGAATTTCTCGCTGGTCAATGATCTGCTGCGCAATCCGGAAGATTCAGGCAAAGCCATGAGCATCCTCATTGTGGGCGGCAATACGTTCGGCGTGGCGGCGCCGATCATCACCGGCCATGTCATCCAGGCTACCGGCAGCTACAACTGGGCGTTCGGCATCGCGGGCATGCTACTGGTTACGGGCGCCACCATTTTGCTGACCATGACACGCTCGCCGATCGAGATCCCGGCGCCTGCTGTGCTGGCGCGCCAATAGCGTTAGCGCAGCTGCCATCGTGCTATTCAATCCGCCCATCGGTTTGCAGAGCAAGGTCTTCGCACGGCTGCCCGAGGAATTGAAGTCAGCCGATCAGAACAATGCCTGGGTCGTGCGCCAGCCGCTGGGTGCGCCGGTGGGTTCCCTGCTGGAGGGTCCGTCGTTCGACAGGCAGGGAAACTTCTGGTGTGTCGACATCCAGAACGGGCGCGTATTCAAATTGACGCGCGACGGCGTTTTCATCCTGGTCGCGGAGTACGATGGCTGGCCCAACGGGTTGAAGTTTCATCGCGATGGCCGCGCGTTCATCGCCGATTACAAGCACGGCATCATGCTGCTGGATCCGGTGAACGGCAAAGTCAGGCCGTTCCTGGTCGAAGCGAACGGCGTGCCGTTCAAAGGCGTCAACGATCTTTTTTTTGCCGCCAACGGCGACCTCTACTTTACCGATCAGGGGCTGACCGGCTTGCACGATGCGAGCGGCCGGCTATACAAGCTTACGCCGCAAGGCAAAATCACCTGCCTGCTGGATAACATACCCAGTCCAAACGGGCTGGTGATGAATGCCGACGAAACGCAACTCTACGTTGCCGTCACGCGTGGCAACTGTGTCTGGCGGGTGCCGTTCGTGCGGGATGGCAGCCTCGCGAAAGTCGGCCTCTATGTTCAGCTTTCCGGTGGCGGCGGACCCGACGGCCTCGCACTCGATGAACAAGGCGGGCTGATCGTGGCGCATGTCGGCATGGGAGCGGTGTGGACATTCAGCCCGTTGGGAGAACCCGCATATCGCATCGCATCCTGCATGGGGACGCATACCACGAACGTGGCGTTCGGCTGGCCCGACCGCGACACGCTTTACATCACGGAGTCGTCGACCGGAACCATCCTGACCGCAAAGCTTGCCGTGCCCGGCAAGCTGATGTACTCACATTCCTGATTCGCGTAGCTCAGCGCACCGACAGGGCCGGTGTTGCATCGAGCAAAGCCGGCTCGCGCGACGCGGCACCGCGCAGCGCGGCGCCACGCATCTGCTCCGGCGGGCGCGGAAGCCCACTGCGGTTGCTGTAGTCGCGCCGGGGTTCGCGCGGGCGCTGCTGTTCCGTGCGCAAGTTCTGCGCGCAAATAATGTCGAGTGCCGTTACACCGGCGACTGCCGCCAACGCAACGCCGGCACCGCCGCCGCCAGAACGCGAAGCCATGGTCGTGATGTCGAGCGCATCGCCGGCTACGCGCGCCCAAATCCACGGGGTCGGATCCTTGGCGGACAGGATACCGATGCCATTGGCGATCTCGCGCACACCATAGGCGCGGATCATGGACTTGCTCGATTTCGTCCCGGTGGTGCGCAATAGCGCCCCAGGCATGAGGGCTTCCATCAAGCCAAGACCGATGCTGAACCAGCCTAGGGTTTGTGCGAGCGTATCGGCTGGCGGCGGATCACGCCTTGCCGGGGCGGAATGGTATAGATCGTTCATGATTCGCTCCTAAGGTTTAAGTACCACTTTGACACAACCATCTTCCTTGTCCCGGAAGGTCTGGTACATATCCGGTCCGTCTTCAAGCCCGACTTCGTGCGTGATCACGAACGATGGATCGATCTGGCCATCCTGTATGCGGTTCAGCAGGTCGCCGGTCCAGCGGTTTACGTGGGTCTGTCCAGTACGCACGGTGAGTCCCTTGTTCATCAGCGCGCCAAACGGAATTTTGTCCACCAGTCCGCCATAGACACCCGGTATGGAAAGCGTGCCGGCCGGCCGGCACACGTAGATCATTTCGCGCAGCACGTGCGGACGATCGCTTTCGAGCATGACTGCCTGCTTGGCGCGGTCATAGATCGAATCGATGGAGCGAGCCACGTGCGATTCCATGCCTACTGCATCGATGCACTTTTCCGGTCCTTTGCCGTTGGTCATTTCCGCCAGACATTCCAGCACGCTTTCCTCTTCGAAATTGACCGGGGTCGCTCCGCCAGCCTGTGCCATATCGAGCCGCTCTGGCACGCGGTCAATGGCGATCACCTGCTTGGCGCCAAGCAGCAAAGCGCTGCGCATCGCGAACTGTCCTACGGGGCCAGCTCCCCATACAGCAACCGTATCGGTTGGTTCGATGTCGCATTGCACGGCGGCTTGCCAGCCGGTCGGGAAAATATCTCCGAGAAACAGGACCTGTTCATCGGATAGTCCGTCCGGAATCTTTACTGGCCCTGAGTCGGCGTATGGGACGCGCACGTATTCAGCCTGACCTCCAGCGTAGCCCCCGGTCAAATGCGTATAGCCGTACAGCCCGGCGGTGGTATGCCCAAAGACCTTGTCGGCCAGGTTCTTGTTGCGGTTGCTGCGTTCACAAACGGAAAAATTACCGCGCTTGCATTGCTCGCACTCACCGCATGTGATGGTGAACGGAACCACAACACGTTCGCCGACCCGGAGCTTGCGCACCTCATTGCCGATCTCGAGGACTTCGCCCATGAACTCATGGCCCATGATGTCGCCGTTCTTCATGCCAGGCATGAAGCCATCGTAGAGATGCAGATCGGAACCGCAGATTGCGCAGCTCGTCACCTTGATGATTGCATCGCGTGGGTCTTCTATGATTGGATCCGGAACATCGTCATCGCAGCGGATGTCTTTCTTTCCGTGCCAGCGTAAAGCCTTCATGATGGAAGCCTCCTGTTGTTGATAGTTCGCGCGCTGGAGGCATCAGTGCAGTGATTTCACCCTTGAAGTCCAGCTCGAACGGTACGACAGAACGCTGTCGGGCGAGTTGCGACGGGCCGAAAAAAAAGCGGGTGATCGCGCACGGCGCGACGATTGTAAAAAAAATCAGCGGCCGGCAATGTTTTCTGTCGGATTGAAAAGCGGTGAACAGCGGCTGGTAAAGTTTGCGTTCAGGCGGTACTGACGTGATGTTCCTTGCATAGGGACGATACCGCACGCGTGAACTCTTTCTCCTCCAGTCTCGCCAGGTCGATCGCGTGAGCGTGCGCCAGTCCGACGTAATTGGTGTGCATGGAGCGCGCATAAGCCGGATCGTAGTGAACGTGCAGCAGATCACGCACCAGGGGTTCCCATTCGCCGGCATCGATCAGCGTGTGCCAGCGTGCCACCGTGGCGCTGGAGTGCAGGCTCGCGAGACGTTCCAGCTTGACTTTGAGCCAGCCCGGCTCGGCCAGACAGCGGCCATACTCGGCAACGAGGAAGCGCACTCGCTCTGCGACCGGTACCTCCATCCGAATGCACACAGCATCCCGCATGTGCGACAGCAGGCGTTCCGGTATGCGCAAATTGCCGATCTTGCTGCTCTCTGCTTCAACAAACACCGGCATGCCGTGACGCAAACGGCGCAGCGCGTGCCACAGCCGGCTCTCAAACAATTTCTGCGAAGGCTGTGTAATTCGCGGCAAGTCGCCGAGGACCGAGCCGCGATGTTCGGCCAGCAGTTCGAGGTCGAGCACTTGCGCACCATGCCTCGCCAGAGCTTGTAGCAGCCGGCTCTTGCCACTGCCGGTGGGTCCGCAAACCACGCGATATTCAAAGCGCGACGGCAGTTGTTCGAGCTGGGACAGTACGGTGCGGCGGAAACTTTGGTAACCGCCGGCTAGCGTGGCGGCATTCCAGCCAATCTCACGCAGCACGTGCGCCATCGAGCTCGAACGCTTGCCGCCACGCCAGCAGTAGATCAACGGCTTCCAGCGTTCGTTGCGCAAGCCAAAGTGCAAGTCGATGTGACGCGCGATGTTTTTGGCCACCAGCGCCGCGCCGATCTTGCGAGCCTCGAACGAGGACACCTGTTTGTATAGCGTGCCGACGCGCGCGCGTTCGTCATCATCCAGCACCGGGCAGTTCACGGCGCCCGGAACATGGTCGACGATAAACTCCGCAGGCGAGCGCACATCGACGATCTCATCGAAGTCGTCCAGTGCTGCCGCATCGACCGTGTGCTGCTGTTGTTTCACCTTTGGTTGAGATCCAGGCGTCCGAGTGCGGTATTCTAAGCGACCCGATCCGAGAGGTTAGACGATGTTGAAGCCCGCAGCCGATAGCGAAGCGCCCGAACAGCGGGTGCGCCTGACCGAGTTTAGTCACGGCGGCGGCTGTGGCTGCAAGATTTCGCCAGCGGTGCTATCCGAGATTCTCGCAAGGACGCCGCTGCGTAAATTGCACAAAGATCTTTTGGTTGGCATTGAAACCGGCGACGATGCAGCGGTATACCGGTTGAATCACCAGCAGGCCATTGTCGCAACCACGGACTTTTTCACGCCCATCGTGGATGATGCGTTCGATTTCGGTCGTATTGCGGCGACCAACGCCATTTCGGACGTGTATGCCATGGGCGGTCGCCCGATTTTCGCGCTCGCGTTAGTCGGCATGCCGCTCGACAAACTACCTATCGACGCGATCCAGCAAGTGATTGCCGGCGGTGAATCGGTTTGTGCTGCGGCGGGCATCCCGGTCGCGGGCGGCCATTCAATCGATACGCTGGAGCCGATCTACGGTCTGGTCGCGATTGGCATCGCGCATCCGGCAAACATCAAGCGCAACAGTAGCGCGCAAGCGGGCGATATCTTGATTCTCGGCAAGCCGCTTGGCGTTGGCATTCTTTCCGCTGCGCTCAAGCAGAGAAAACTTTCCGTTGCCGGTTATGAGCAGATGCTCGCTACCACGACACAGCTCAATACGCCGGGCGTTACACTCGCGGAATTGCCGGGTGTCCATGCCATGACCGATGTGACCGGATTCGGTCTGGGTGGACATATGCTTGGCCTGTGTCGGGGCGCCGGACTGGGCGCGCAACTGCGCCTCGATGAGGTGCCGGTGATGGAAGAGGCATTGGCCTGGGCCAGGCACGGGGTTGCCACGGGCGCTTCCGCGCGTAACTGGACTTCATATGGCCACGATATTGTTTGCGCGCAGGATCTGCCAGGCTGGCAACGCAGCCTGCTGACCGATCCGCAGACTTCGGGCGGCCTGCTGGTGTCGTGCGCACCTGAAGTGGCGGACCAGGTACTGCAGATCTTCAGGGATGCAGATTTCGCGCGCGCGACAAGAATCGGCGTCATGACGCACGGCGATGCCGTCGTGACGCTATGCTAACCACGATGCAAAAAGCCAGGCGTGATGTGGCGTTTACCGCGGTCGATCGGCCATGAGCACGCAGTACAGTGCGCGACAAGAGTCTGCCACGCGCATCTCTTGCGCATCGTGCAAGGCCTGTTGTTGCAAGCTGGAAGTCATGCTGATGGGTGACGATAATCCCCCGCGCGAGTTTGTCGCGACCGACCAGTGGGGTGGACAGGTCATGCAACGGCTGGAAGATGGCTGGTGCGCTGCTGTGGATCGCGTCACGATGCTGTGCCGCATTTACGAGCGCCGGCCCACGGTGTGCCGCTCGTTCAGG
>DATMZQ010000099.1:0-15782 GCA_035573615.1 Burkholderiales bacterium
ACCAGGTAGACGTCCTTGCCGCGGACGTTCTCCATGATCTCGACCTGGATCTCGCCGTCACTGAAGCGCCCGACCATCGCGCGGCCCAGTGGAATGTTGAGATGTTTTACCACATCCTCAGCCAACCTCGGATGCGCATTGCCGGTAAACACCATCAAACTGTCATATGCCATCTCTAGCCACTCGATTCCGAAACTGGAGTCTGGTCAACCACGCACAACGCTGGTCCAACACATAAATAGCAGCGAAGCAATGCGCTCGCGGCCGCCGTTACCAGTCTCCAGTCCTGCTAAGGCTCCAGACTGGCTGGGGAGGTAGGGATCGAACCTACGAATGCCGGAATCAAAATCCGGTGCCTTACCACTTGGCGACTCCCCAAAAAACTCTAGTCATCCTCCGACCACAAAGGATGCCGCTCCAAGCCCCGCGCCACAAAACCCCGCATGTCGGCCGGCAATTGTGCCCACGCGCGCCGGGCGAGTACTTCACCGGCGAACGCGCAAAAGACACATGCTCCGGATCCGGTCATGCGAGCATCGCCATATTGGTGCAACCACTCAAGATGGCGGGCCACCTGCGGGTAACGCCGGCACACCACGGCTTCGAGATCGTTGTGGCCCTGGCCGACTGAAAAGGCCGCTATTGTGATTGCATTCGTATTACGTGTCAATTCAGCTGCGGAGAAGATTTCTGCAGTGGAAACAGTTAGTTCGGGTACCAGAACGAGGTACCACGCGGGTGGCACACCGAGTACTTGCAAGCGCTCGCCAACACCTTCTGCAAATGCATTTTGGCCGAATACAAAAACCGGGACATCAGCACCCAATTGCAGCGCAAGTTGCTGCAAGCGTGCGCGCGATACGCCGGTGCGCCACAAGCGGTTTAATGCAATGAGAGTCGTCGCGGCGTCTGAACTGCCGCCGCCGAGTCCGCCGCCCAAGGGTATTCGTTTGACGATACCGATATCTGCCCCTTTCGGGGACTGCGTCTCCTGCTGCAGAAGGCGAGCGGCGCGAACCGTTAAATCCTGCTCGGCAGGCACCCCTGGCAAAGGATTGAGCTGGCGTATGACGCCATCGGCACGCACGGAAAAGTGCAGGTCGTCTCCGTAGTCTATAAATCGGAACGCCGTCTGCAACATGTGATAGCCGTCTTGCCGGCGTCCAATGATATGAAGAAAGAGATTAAGTTTTGCGGGGGCCGGAAAAACAACTGCGGCCGGATTCACTGCGTCAGATCCCACTGCTCGACAATGAGTCGCAAACTGAGCCGATCATATGCAAGCGAAATGCGCGAGGGAAGCGCACTGTCACCGAAATATTCAAGGTAGGCGATACGCCATTCGCTTTGCATCAAGCTTTTGAGGCGTTGTTGCTCGTCTCGCTCCACAGACTCTACAGGCGCAGCTGGATCAATCCGGCCTGTAACCCAGTAACGCAGACCCGCTAGCGGAAGATCCCAACCGAGCACGTCACGTGTCAGTGACTGCGCATCGCTAGATCGATAGACTTTTTTATCTCCGGTGGTGAGCGTTGCGCCGCCGGCATCGGCCTCGATTTGGCCTACAACTGAACCGACCGGAGAGAGCAGCTTGAGCGAGTCATGCGCTGCGGTATGGCGCCAGCGCAAACTTGCCGTGTAACCCCGATTCTCCAGTTTGACGGCCACCCTTCCGTTAAGGGAGAAGGCTGCGATGCCCTCATTGGAAGCCGGCAGATTTTGCACCGGTCGGATCGCGCATCCGCTCAATACCGCAACGACTGCGCATAGCGCCGAAACACCGAGCCGATGTTGCATGTTTCGACTTAACGCAGGTATTTGGTAATAACCTTTTGCAGTTCGTCGTTTTCCGGATTATCCCGAAACGCATCACGCCATACTTTTTCCGCGCCCGGTTTGTCGCCCTTGGCCCACAGCACCTCGCCAAGATGGGCGGCAATCTCAGGATCCGGCCGCTGCTGGAATGCGCGTTCCAGGTACTGCAAGCCCTGTGACACATGACCCAGTCGATACTCCACCCACCCCATGCTGTCCAGAATGAAGGGGTCTTCCGGCGACAGCTTGAGCGCCTGTTCGATGTAGCCACGCGCCTCGGTTAGCCGGTCGGTCCGATCTGCAAGCGTATAACCAAGCGCGTTATAGGCTTGCGCGTGGTCTGGTTTTAGCACGATCAAACGCCGCAAGTTGGCCTCGGCAATATCAATACGATCAAGTTTTTCGGCCGCTAAAGCAACGTCGTAGAGCAAGTCAGGCTGGTCTGGCTGAGCCTTTAACGCCTTGTTCAGGATATTGAACGATTCCTGATAGTCCTTCGCCTCCCGCATCAACTGCGCCTCGGATTGCAGCAACTGGATGCGCTGTGCATCGTTTTGCGGTTCCAGGCCGCGAAGATGGTCGCGCGCTTCAGCAAGCTTGCCCTGTTTGGCCAGCATGAATGCATAATGCGAATGGGCGGCTACGTATTGCTCGCCTGTCTCGATCGATAAATACCATTTAGCCGCTTCGTCGTAGCGTTTGCGCTCCTCAGCGATCTGGCCCAGGTGAAAACGCACCGCCTCGGGGTCCTTGTAATCCATGTCCAGCACGCGCTTCAGCTGCGTCTCCGCGACGTCCAGGTCATTCATCTGGACGGACAATAGAGCAACAGTCACGGCGAGATCACTATTGTTCGGATTGTCATCAAGCAGTCGCTGAAACTCCGCGCGCGCTTCCGCGAATTTTTTGTCATTGATCAATTGGCGGGCATAGCCGAGTCTCACTTCCTGCGCTTTCGGGTAAGTGGCAAGGAAGCCGCTCAAATAGTTCAGCGCTTTGGCTCTCGACTCCCGATTCAATACCTGCGCCTGGAACAGGGCGCCACTTTCCCAGTCCGGGCGCAGACGCATCGCTTCGCGGATTTCCGAAAGCGCCGCATCGTATTTATCGGCGCCTAGTGAAGCCTCTGCCATCGCGAGATGCGCTTCCGGGCGATCACGGTACGGCTGGGTCAGCTCTTTAACTAGCGCCAACACCGCTATCTTGTCGTCATGCTTGGCCAGCAGAGGATACAGTTGAGCGAGCGACTCGCCGATATTGTCGCCGTCCGCAGCAAGCATTTGCTGCAACAACGGTTTGGCTGCCTGCAAATCGTTGGAGTTCACATAGAGAGCCGCCAGCGTTTGCCGCGCGGCGGTCGAATCCGGTTCGGCAGCGAGCCACAGCTTTGCCGCTTCCAATGCCGCATCTGTGTAGCGACCGTAAAGCGCCACTTCGGTAGCTCGCCGAGCGATTCGCGGATCGCGCGTGGATTTGGCGAGATCGAGATAGGTCTGCGCGGCCACCTGGTAGTGGCCGTGCTGGACAGCGATTTCCGCAAGCAGAAACTTATACAGCAGTTCGGAATCCAACGCGCGCTCTGGCAGATCCGCTACAGCCAGAACCTTCACTTCACGGGCGCGTGAGTCCAGGCTTTCCGGCTGCGCCTGTGCGGACAGGTCGGCATCGGCGGCAGCGAAGTGAGTAGCATCACGAGCGGCCACGATCTCACGTTGTGCACAAGCCCCGAGCAGAATACACAAGGCAATGATCAGGGTGGCGAGACTGCGCGAGAGACCTGGCATGAATATAGGGAGGCTATGAAGACGCGGAAAACCCCAGACGAAGTATTAGAGATTTCTTTCCTGCGCGAAGTTCTTCAATCCAGTGGACAGTTTAGGTATATTTGGCGCCCATCACAAGTGACCCATTGCGCCGCACCGGCCCCCGCACCGGTGATGCGCGCAATGCTGGATCGCATATGGGCCAAAGAGCAGACAGCAGATTTCCAAATTCATCGATAAGGCAAGGGCATGACCAATACGGCAAGCTCAGAATTGACTGTTTCCGCGCGATCGCTTTCGCGCTCCTATGGCAGTAATCGGGCGGTACGCGAAGTATCTCTGCAACTCATGCGCGGCGAAGTGCTCGGGCTGCTGGGTCCAAACGGCGCGGGAAAGACCACCACCATGCAGATGCTGACGGGCAACCTGGCCCCCAGCAGCGGCGAAGTAGATATCTGTGGTATCGATCTGATTGATCAGCCGACCAGGGCAAAGTCGCGCATCGGCTACCTGCCGGAGATTCCTCCGTTGTACCGGGAACTCAAGGTCGACGAGTACCTGAACCTTGCTGCGCGTTTGCACAAGGTGAAGAAAAACGCGCTGAGAAAAGCAATCGAGCGGGCCAAGAGCCGCTGTGGTCTGGCCGATATGGGCAGTCGGTTGATCGGCGCGCTGTCGAAGGGATACCAGCAACGGGTTGGCATTGCTCAAGCCATTATTCATGAGCCGGATGTCATCATCCTGGACGAACCGACTATCGGGCTTGACCCGAACCAGATCCGCGAGATCCGCATCCTGATCAGAGATCTGGGACGCGACCACAGCCTGATACTGTCGACACACATCCTTCCGGAAGTCGAAGCGGTGTGCGACCGCGTGCAAATCCTCCACCGCGGCGAAGTCGTTTTCAACGACAGTATCGCTGCGCTCAAGCAGTTTCGTGGCGGGCAGACGCTGCAGCTTGGTTTGCGTACTCCGCCCCCAACCGAGGAAATCAGCCGCATTGCCGGCGGAGCTTCAGTCGACGCTGTCAACGCCAATCTTTTCCGGGTTCATCCGAGCAGCGGTGCCGATCCCACCGAAGATTTGGTCCGTGCCTCGGTCGAGCGCGGCTGGGGCCTGTTCCAGCTGCAGCCTGCTCAAGCCAGCCTCGAAGAAGTATTCGTACAACTGACCCACCGCGAAGAAGAGGAAGTTTCCGCATGATCCAAACCATCGTCGCGAAAGAGTTGCGTGCTTTATTTACCTCACCGCTGGCCTGGGTGATTCTCGCGTTCCTGCAAATCATCCTCGCCTGGATATTTCTCACCCGGGTGGACTATTTCCTGACTATTCAGCCGCAATTGGCGCGCGTGCCGAATGCCCCGGGTTTGAGCGAAATCGTGGTCGTGCCGATGTTCGGTATCGCATCCATTGTGCTGTTGATGTCGGTGCCGCTGCTGACAATGCGCCTCATTGCCGAAGAGCGCCGCAACAGGACGATGACCATGCTTATGTCGGCCCCGGTTTCCATGACGCAGATCGTGCTCGGCAAATTTTTGGCAACAGCGATTTTTCTCGCCATTGTCGGTGGTCTCATCAGCTTGATGGCGTTGTCGCTGCTGATGGGGGGCAAGCTTGACTACGGACTGCTGGGCGCAAATCTGCTTGGATTGCTTTTGCTCACCAGCAGCTTTGCCGCGATTGGCTTGTTCGTTTCATGCCTCACAACACATCCAGTGGTCGCTGCCATCGGCGCACTGGGGGCCTTTCTGGTGTTATGGCTGATCAACATCGCCGCGTCAGATCCGGGCAGTCCCGTTCATTTGTTTTCGCTGCTCAAGCATTTCGAGGGCTTCATGAATGGCACCATCGGCCTGAGTGACCTGATCTATTTTGCGGTGCTCGGCGCGGTATTTCTCGTTCTTTCCATCAGGCGTCTCGACGCAGACCGGCTACGTGCATGAAACTGAATCGCAAACTTAGATTGCAACTGCTGATACAAAACGGCTTGTTCGTGGTGCTGCTGATCGCCTTTGCGCTTGGCATCCTGTGGGTCACAAAGGATATCAAAACGCAATGGGATCTGACCCAGGGTCAGCGCAATACGTTGTCGCAGGCTTCCATTGATGTGTTGAAGCAAGTAACCGGACCGGTCAACGTGACCGCTTATGCGACTGCGCAAGACGCCGAGGGAGATGCGCGCAAACTGGTCAGCACGTTTCTGGGCAGTTATCAGCGTGCAAAGAAGGATTTCCTGGTGACTTATGTCGATCCGCGCGAGCAACCGCAGAAGGCACAGGCGGCCGGCGTACGCGCCAACGGTGAACTGGTGGTCGAATACAACGGCCGCAGCGAGCATCTGACCAACCTGACAGAACAGGACATGACCAATTTGCTGCTTAGGCTGGTGCGTTCCGCGGAACGCCAGGTGAGCTATCTCGACGGGCATGGCGAGCGCAAGCTCGATGGTCGCGCAAACCATGATCTCGGCGATTTCGGCTCACAATTGAGCGTCAAGGGATTCAAGATTGCCGCGTTGAACCTGGCCATTGCCCCGGAAGTACCAGACAACGTGGCCGTGCTGGTAATCGCCAGCCCGCGTGTGAATCTGCTGCCCGGGGAAGTCAGCAAGATCAAGCGCTGGATCGAAAAAGGCGGCAACTTGCTGTGGTTGGTGGACAACGATTCCTTGCATGGCATGCAAGCCGTTGCGGACGAACTTGGACTCAACCTTACGCCGCCCGGCACTGTCATCGATCCGGCAGCGGGCGGACTGAAGTTGCCGGCCACATTCGCACTGGCGACCGGGTACGGCCAACATCAGATCACCGAACGATCGACGATCACCAGCGTATTTCCATACGCGCGCCGCATCGCCGCGAACGAGGGTTCCAAGTGGCGTTTCACACCTCTGGTCAACGTGGCACAGGGTGGCTGGCTTGAAACTGGCAATATCGACGGTAATGTTTCATTCGATCCGAAAACAGACATTCGCGGTCCGATCACTATAGCTGCCGCGCTGGAACGCAGTGTCGGCGATCGCAAGCAGCGGGTTGTGGTCACCGGAAGCGCCAATTTTCTGGCCAATCAGTACATCGGCACCCTTGGCAATCTCGACCTGGGCATAAACATGATGAACTGGCTCGCCGGTGATGAAGCGCTGATCACGGTGCAGCCGCGTACGCGTTCTGATTTGACGCTTGAATTACCGCGTGCCGGCTTGGCAATGATGGGGTTTGGTTTTCTGCTTGTGCTGCCGCTGGTGTTGCTCTTCTGCGGCGGCGTCATCTGGTGGCGGCGGCGCAAGGCATGAAATACAAGGTCCTGATAAACCTTGCGCTCATAGCGGCGCTGGTGGCGTTGTCGCTGTTGGCGTATTTCAAGCCGTGGCAGCAAGCAACGCCCGCAATCAAATTATCGTCTTTGAAACGCTAGGACGTGACTCGCATCACGGTTGAACCGCGCCGGGCGGGAGTCATCAGGCTGGAAAAGCGTGACGGCGCATGGCGCATGGTTGCGCCGTTCGACGCTCAGGCCGACGGTCCCCCGGTCGACCGCCTGCTCGACATCGTCAATGCCACCGCGAAACAAAAATTGGCCAATGCAGATCTTGCGCAATTCGATCTGGATCCACCAGCCATTCGCGTCGGCCTGAACGACGAGGTCTTTTCGTTTGGACGAGTGAACGACATTACTTACGAACAATATGTCGCTACCGCGACCGGTGTCTACCTGGTGCCGCCGCTGTATGGGTATAACATTCCCACCGACGCCGCCAAACTTCTAAGCCGGCGCATTCTTGATCAGGGAGAAATACCGGTGGCCTTCGATTTTGGGCGCTACCGGATAGTGCGCGACGACAAGGGAACCTGGGCGGTTACCGGTATCCTCCCGGGTGCGAAAGACAAGCCGCTATCACAGGACGATTTCAACCGGTGGGCCGATGAGTGGCAGCATACCTCGGCGCTTTCGGTGGAACCCGACAAGAGCAGCCACTCGCGAGACCAGCTGGTTGTCCGCTTCAAAAATGGCAAATCCGTCTCCATGGCCATTCTGCAGAAGGCGCCGGATTTTCAGTTGGTACGCAACGACAACCGGATGCGCTACCACTTCGGCGTCGATGTCGGGCAGCGTCTGCTCGACCCTTACGTCGTCGCAAAAAAATAACGACTCGCATGCCAGAGCTGCCTGAGGTGGAGACCACACGCCGCGGGCTTGTGCAGCATATGCAGGGCCAGCGCATTGCCACTGCGATCATACGTAACGGCTCGCTGCGATGGCCAATACCGCGCGATTTCCGGCGCAGGGTTGCCGGTCGCATGGTTCGCACAGTTGAACGGCGCGGAAAATATCTGCTGTTCGATTGCGAAACAGGTTGGATCATGCTGCATCTGGGCATGTCCGGAAGTTTGCAAGTCGTTCCAGGCGCAGCAACGGCCGGCAAGCATGACCATCTCGATCTGGTGCTGGACTCTGGCGTGGTCATCAGATTCAACGACCCACGTCGATTCGGTGCAGTGCTCTGGGAGCCCGGCGATCCATTGCGTCATCGGCTGCTGACCGACCTGGCACCGGAACCACTGGGAACGGATTTCACTGCCGCCTGGCTGCATAAACATACGCGCACGCGGAACGCGGCCATCAAATCCCTTGTCATGGACAGCCACATCGTCGTCGGGGTCGGCAACATTTATGCGAGCGAATCACTGTTTCGTGCGGGCATACACCCGGCTATGGCGGCCCGGCGCCTGTCTTTGCTGCGTTGCGAAAAACTCGTTGCAGCGATCCAGCAGACTCTTCAAGCGGCTATAGAGGCTGGCGGTAGCACGCTGCGCAACTACGTCGGCGCGGAAGGGCGTCCGGGATACTTCCAGAAAAGCTATTTCGTCTATGGGCGGGCGGGTCACCCTTGCCAGGTGTGCGTCACACCGATCAAGGCAATGCGTCAGGGGCAACGATCGACTTTCTATTGCCCGGTCTGCCAGCGCCGGTGAGGCGCAAGGAGCGCTGGGTCTTCTGGCGCGTATGCATCCGGTATTCCCCGCATAAGCGGCGGTTTTCCTTGACTCACCGGGAAAACATCCCGAGAATCCCGGCATACCGAAATACGGAACCCGGCTGGCCCAAGTAGCGTCTTTGGGCGTCCGAAGCTTAGGGATCCCGTACGTAGGGAAAAGAATGGTGGAAATGTCGTCTGCCCGCCAATTCTGTTCAATAATCCCGCGGCGACATGGCAATACCTTGGGAAACAATTCTGGAGAGGAATTTCAATATGACTAGCACTAAACGCTACCTGCGCATCGCGCTGGCGGCGGCGTTCTCCGCGGCAGTTGCCGCCGGAAGTTCGCTCGCAGCTGATGTCGATGGCGCCCGCGTGCAAAATGCGGACAAGGAACTTGAAAAAGGCAACTGGCTCACGTACCACGGCTCGTACAAATCGTGGCACTACAGCCCGCTCGATCAGATCAATACCAAAACCGTTGGCAAACTTTCCGAAGCCTGGTCACACACAGCATCACGCGCCAATCGCGGATTGCAGGGCTTTCCGCTCGCCATCGACGGCATACTGTATTACTCGAGCCCCTACAACCAGGTTTACGCTCTGGACGGCGCAACCGGCCAGATGCTGTGGACATATAAACAAAAGTTGAATGAAGACCTGGTGGCCCGGCAAACGCACTCACCGTACAACCGCGGTATTGCAGCCGGGTACGGCAACATCTTTATCGGCACGCTCGATGGCAAGCTGGCCGCCATCGACATGAAAACCGGCAAGCTGAGCTGGGAAACCAAGCTGATCGATTCTGAGAAGCTGACAGTCGGCTTTACCGGCGCACCGCTGCTCGTAAAAGATAAAGTCATCATCGGTTCGCAAGGCGGCGAGTGGCCGTACCGTGGTCCAATCTTCGGGGTCAATGCCAAGACCGGGGAAAAGGTCTGGCAATTCTTCACCGTTGGCGGCAATGACGGCTCTGCGAGCGACAAGCGCGACACATGGGGCAATGATTCCTGGAAAGTTGGCGGCGGCGGTGGCTGGATGGCCGGCGCCTATGATCCGGAAACAAACTCGGTATGGTGGGGTACCGCCAACCCGGCCCCCTTGTACGATTGGTCGGGCGACAAGTGGATGACAGAGGGTGCGCGTCCTGGCATCAACTTGTACATCACCTCGGTGATCCTGCTTGATCCGGACACTGGTGACCTGAAGTCCTATCATCAGGAACTGCCGCACGATGCATGGGATTTCGACTCGTCCATGGGTGAGTTCGTGTTCCTGGAACGCGACGGCAAAAAGTATGTCGTGCATCCAAACAAAGGTGGTTTCGTATTTGTTTATGACCGTAACGGCAAGCCCGTCAATGTTTACAAAGGCGTCGATGCCATCACGTTCGTGAAAGACATCAAGCCCGACGGCACGCTGGTCGGACGTCAGGACTACACCGAAGGCAAGCACGAAAACCTGTGCCCGGCAATTGCTGGTGGCTACAGCTGGAATGCGGGAACCTACAATCCGAAGACCGGCCTGTTCTACCGCGTTGGCTACGAGTGGTGCATCGACTTCACGGTCGTGAAGACCGAGCCGATCACCGAGCCGGTAGTGCAGTTGAACATCGGTGCGGATTTCACATTCGTGCCGCCTAAAGGCAAGAAATCGATGGGTGGCCACATCCGCGCCCGCGATCCGATCAGCGGCAAGGTCAAGTTTGAAATTCCGTACGTCGGGGCAACCCCGCATGCCAGCCTGTTGAGCACGGGCGGAAATGTGCTGTTCGTTCCTGAAGCCGACGGAACATTGGCTGCGTTTGATGCAACCAATGGCAAGAAACTCTGGGCGCACAACGATGGCCAGGGCCACAACGGCGGCATCATTACTTATCTGGCCAAGGGCAAGCAGTACGTTGCTGTCATGACCGGATGGGGTTCGCTGGTGGGCGACGGCTACGGCGACTGGTACGGCGAGCCGTGGAAGAGCATGCCAAAAGATTCCGGCGTGCTGAAAGTGTTCGCTTTGCAGTAATCCGGCAAGCAGCTTTCATAAGGGCGGGAACCTGTGTTCCCGCCCTTTTTTATGACGTTTGTCCACCACCCGATACTCATGGCGTTATGTCGTATAACAGGCGCGAACTCTGTGCCAAAGATTCATGTCTATCAAAAGTTCGATGTTTGTCCAGAGGATGACGGTTGTGACAACTACAAAGACTTACTTGCAAGTGCGATGCCTGCTGCTAACCACAGTACTTGGTTTTGCGTTGTGCTTCACGGCACAAGCTCAAGAACAGAAGGCTGCCGCAAAACATCTGGATGTCAAAAGCACGTTTCGCAACATCTGTGGATTCTGTCACGAGAATTATGGTCGCAAGGCCGCCAAGGGGCCGCAGTTGATGAACTCGGAACGGTCCGACGAATTCATCTTTAACCGGATCAAAAATGGCATGCCGGGCCGCATGGCAGCATTCGGGACGGCTTTCACGGATGATCAGATCCGCGACATCATAAAATTCATACGTAGTCTTAAGCCGGACGAGGAGCCGCAAAATCCATCATGACCTTCAACTTGCCACAGCGCGCAGGATATGCATTTGTCTGCGTCGCGTTGCTGCTCATCGCAGCCAATACAGCCGGAGCCCGTACGCTTGCTGAGATCAAGTCGTTGGGTGGCATTAGCATGTGCGCCAACAGAGACGCGCTGCCATACGCCAGCAATAAACCCGAGACACCGGGGTTTCAGATCGAAATCGGGCGCGCGATTGCGGAAGGCCTGGGCGTTCCCCTGAGCATCGAATGGATTCTTCCGCGTCGGCGCGCAAATGTCGTCAACTGCGACATGCTACTGGACAATATCAACGACGCTGAAGTGAACGAGGGGCGCATGCGTTTGTCGCGTCCTTACCAGAAATCCGGTTTGGCGCTCGGGCTGCGGAATGATAGCGAGCTTGTCAACGACTTCACAGAATTGAAGAAGGGCCAGAAGATCGGCGTAATGATCAACTCGTATGCGGCCATGGTGCTGGGGAAGGCGGGCAAGACGTTCTCGCCGTATGCCTTTCAGTCCGACATGGTGGAAGATTTGCAGAAGGGTGAGTTGTATGGAGCTGCTGTTTCAGCGGCCACCATGAGCTATTACATTCGCCAACACCCGGAGTCCGGATTGCGGTTGGTGCACGCGTTCGATAGCGTGCCGCAACTGACTTGGGAAGTGTCGGTGGGGCTGCGCAAGGCGGATGCTGCGCTGGTGGACGCGGTCAACGAAATACTGGACAAGTTGATAGCGGATGGCACGCTGACAAGCATCTACGAGAAATACGGCGTGGAGCATCGTATTCCGTAGACGGTCGGTAATCAGGAGGCGGAAGCCTTAACCTTGCGCTCTGTGAGCGACAGATATTTCTGGTACAGCTGTTCCTGGCTTTCAACGCAATCGGGATTCAGCGGTATGCAGTCCACAGGGCAGACTTCCTGACATTGCGGCCTGTCGTAGTGCCCAACGCATTCCGTGCATTTGTCGGGGTCGATCTGATAAATGTCCACGCCTTGTGAGATGGCGTTATTGGGACATTCAGGCTCGCATACATCACAGTTGATGCATTCGTCAGTGATCAGCAAAGCCATGCTTATCCGCGCTCGAGTCTGGCTTTCATTCGTGGAATCACCAGTGGATTGACGAAGGGCGAGACGTCTCCTCCCAGCGAGACGATTTCGCGCACCATGGTGGCAGAGATGAACATGTACTGCTCGGCAGGAGTCAAGAACAACGTTTCCACATCAGGGTATAGCTTGCGATTCATGCCTGCCATCTGGAACTCGTACTCGAAATCGGATACCGCCCGCAGTCCACGCAGAATTATTTTCGCATCATGCTTTTGCAAGAACTGCATGAGCAAACCTGAAAATCCTTCCACGCGAACATTCCGGTACGCCGCCAGTGCTTCCTTCGCCATGGCGACGCGTTCATCCACGTCAAAGAACGGGCGCTTTCCCCTGCTATCGGCAACCGCCACCAGAACCTCATCGAATAAATTCGACGCACGCCGGACCAGATCCTCGTGTCCGCGGGTGATCGGATCAAACGTACCGGGATAGACGGCCCGGTTAATGCCATTTTTCATGATGAACGGCATTTTATCAGCAGACCATGCACCTGCCCGACACGGGTTTGTTTGAGCAAATCAAACGCGTCGGGCACGCCGATAGGCTCTTCTGCCTCCGCATATACACACGCGTGCGCCGCCAAATGTCCTGGCAGCTCTGCCATCACTCGCGGCATCAATCCGTGCCGGAATGGCGGGTCCAGGAATACCACGTCATAACGCCGCACATCAGTCTTGAGGAAGGAAAAGGTATCCGCGTGATAGAGTTCGACCTGCTCCGCACCAAGTAACGCCCGGGTTTTCCGCAGGGCATGATAAACACCGGTATTGTGCTCGACCATTACAACCGGTCGTGCGCCGCGCGATGCGGCTTCGAAGCCAAGAGCCCCGCTTCCCGCAAACAGGTCCAGGCAGCTTTTCCCGGTGAGGTCCTGGCCCAGCCAGTTGAATAGCGTTTCCCGCAACCGGTCTGGCGTCGGCCGCAAGGATTGGGCCTCTGGAAAACGGACCAGGCGGCTGCGCCACTGCCCGCCGATTATGCGCACTTGATTCGTCTTCAAGCCGGAACCGGTTCATTCAAGTCCAGCGAAGGCTATCACGCCTTGGCGTTGAAAACAGCTCTTCGATATAGGAGGTCAGTGTGCCTCGGTACCCGCGACGATCACCGTCACCATGCGATCGGGATAGATACGCCGGCGCCAGGCATCCTTGACCTGTTCAAGTGTCAGCTTTTCGATCTTGACCGGAAAATCGTCCAGATAAGTTAGCGGCAGACGATAAAAGCCGATGATTGCCAGGTAATCCTGGATCTTCTTGTTGCTGTCGATGCGCAGAGCAAACCCGCCAATGATGTTCTGTTTCGCCGCATCCAATTCTTGCTGTGTTGGGCCTTCTGCCACAAAGTTGGCGAGGGTGTCCTGAGCAACCTTCAAAGCCTGTTCAGCCTGCTCGCTTTTGGTCTGCAGCGCGATCTGGAAAGGACCTTCCAGGGCAAGCGGATTGAAATAGCTGTAGGCGCTGTATGCGTATCCGCGTTTTTGGCGAATCTCCTCATTGAGCCGGGAAGCAAAACCGCCGCCACCGAGCACCTGGTTGCCCAGAAATAGCGCAAAGTAATCGGGATCCAGACGTTTGATGCCGGGTTGGCCGATCAAAATATGCGCTTGCGTTGCCGGATGCGGGATTCGACTAAGCTGGGCCGACTTCAGTTGCTGAACTGGCGGCAGAAGCGCCACTCGCTGCGACTTTGACGGCAGGCCAACGGTCAGGAGCTCTGCAATAGCGCTGGCTTCCTTGCGCGTAAGATCGCCAATGATCGATACCGTTGCATGGTCGGCAACATAATGCTGACGATAGAAATTGACCACGTCGTCGCGCTGCAACTTTGCAACGGTATTCAACTCACCCGCCCCGCGCTGAGAATAAGGGTGCTGGCCGTACACCAGGTGCTTGAATTCACGCTCCGCCAACACTTCGGGCCTGGACTCCGCCTCCTTCAGCGCGGCTAGCGTACGCTGCTGCTCCCGTTCTAAAATTGGCTGCGGAAAGGTTGGTTTCTGCAACACCGTTGCTAATATTTTCAGACTTTCGTCGCGCTCGCGAGCGCTGGACAAACTGCGCAATCCGTACCCCGCCCGGTCCAAATCGAACCGCTCGGACATATCAGCGCCAATGCTAGCCAGGCGTTCTGCAATCTCACCCTCGCTCATGTCACCCGCACCGCTCCGCATTAATTCAAGCGTAAGCGACGCTAAGCCGGACTTATCGCGCAGGTCACGACTTGCACCGGCCGGGAAATCAACCGCCAGGTCAAACATCGGCAAATCGTGCGTTTCGACAAATAGCACCCGGGCCCCGTTTGCTGTCTGCCATTCCTGGATCGGCAAAGTCGCATGCGCTGTACATGCCGCAGCCAGGCAAAGGCCCGCAAGACCTTTGAAAAGGTATTGACTAGCGCTGGTCACGTGCGCCTCCTTCCGGATTCGGCCTTGGACGCTTTCCGGCAGGCAGGGGTTGCGGATCGAGTACCGCGACGGTGAGATTGTCGTCGACCAGATACTTCCGTGCGACGTCGCGTACTTGCTCTGCGGTAACTTGCTGCAGCTTCCTGACCTGGAGATCCGAGGAGTCATAAGGCAAACCGATGGTCTGCAGCATCCCGATGCGCATGGCCTGGTAATAAACCGAATCGCGTGCGTAAACCTGGGCCGCAGTTACTTGCGCTTTGACGCGCATTAATTCGTCATTACTGACACCCTCGGTGACTAAAAGCCGGATTTGTTCGCGCAACGCCGCCTCAACGTCCTGTACCGTCTTGCCTGCCGCTGGAACGCCATCCAGAAAGAACAATGCGGGTCCGCGATTGAGCATGTCATAGTTGGCATTGGCAGAATCCGCAACGCGCATTTTTCGTACGAGCTCGCGATTGAGGCGCGATGCATCGCTTCCGTCAAGAATACCGCTCAGCACAGCGAGCGCATAAGGTTCCCAGTCATGCTCAACATCACGCAATGACGGCGCGTGGTACGCCATGGCGACATAAGGAAGTTCCGCCTGTGCCTTTACGATGATTCGCTTTATGCCGGCCTGGGGAGGCTCCGTTTGAACCTTGCGCGCTGGCGGCGTACGTGATGGTAAAGCACCAAAATATTTCTCTCCCAGCTTGAACACGTCGTCCGGTTTGACATCTCCAGCAACAACTAACGTGGCGTTATTTGGCGTGTACCACTTCTCGTACCACGCGCGTGCGTCAGCAAGCTGCATGTTCTGCAGGTCGTTCATCCAGCCAATGATGGGAGTACGATAAGGATGCGCCATGTAGACCGTCGCCATCATTTGCTCGTGCACCTGGGCATGTGGATTATCATCGGTACGCGAACGGCGCTCTTCCATCACCACGTTCATCTCTCTGGCGAACTCGTCCTGCGCGAAGTTTAGATTCGACATCCGATCGGCTTCCAGCTCAAGGGCAAGGGATAGTTTGGAATTGTGCAATTGCTGGTAATACGCGGTGTAATCGTGAGATGTGAAGGCATTCTCGCGACCTCCCGCGCGCGCAATGGTCCTGGAAAATTCGCCCGCTGGCACACTCTTGGTACCTTTGAACATCATGTGTTCGAGCATATGGGCGACA
>DATMZQ010000100.1:0-5906 GCA_035573615.1 Burkholderiales bacterium
CCCGTCCGGGGCCGCATCCTCATTTCAACCGGCCTTGCGTTGCACGAATGCGCGCTCGCAGGAATGGGGCTGGCGCTGCTGCCGCACTGGGTCATCGGCAAGGACCTTCATCATGGCCGGCTAGTGGACGTGTTTCCAGAGTTCGAAGTAACTCCCACGACTTTCAATACTGCTGCCTGGTTCGTTTATCCGTCCACGACGCGTCCGCCGAAGAAAGTGCGTCTTTTTGTCGACTATCTCCAGAAAGAAATACGCGATAACCCGCCATGGATGCGGTAGGAGCACGCATCCTCGATTAGACTTTGCCTCACAAGAACGGAACCAATAAATCATGACTGTTTCCGAATCGAGCAAAGGGGTATGCCTCGTTGTCGGCGCGGGTGACGCGACGGGCGGCGCCATTGCGCGGCGTTTCGCCCGGGAGGGATTTACGGCGTGCGTGACGCGCCGTTCCGCTGACAAACTGGCGACGCTGGTAGAGCAGATACGGTCTGCCGGCGGCAAAGTCCATGCTTTCGGCAGCGATGCCCGCAAGAAAGATGACGTGGTTGACCTGGTGGAGGAGATTGAAACCACCATTGGACACATCGAAGTGCTGGTATTCAATATTGGCGCGAACGCGGCCTCCAGCATCCTCGAGGAAACGGCGCGCAAATATTTCAAGATCTGGGAAATGGGTTGTTTCGCCGGTTTCCTGAACGGTCGCGAAGTTGCGAGGCGCATGGTGGTGCGCCAGCGCGGCACGATAATTTTCACCGGGGCCACGGCCTCTCTGCGCGGTTCCGCCAACTTTGCCGCGTTTGCCGGCGCCAAACATGCGCTGCGCGCGCTCGCACAGAGCATGGCGCGCGAGCTCGGGCCCATGGGTATCCACGTTGCGCACACGATTATCGACGGGGCCATTGACACCGCATTTATCCGCGATCTTTTCCCGGACCGCTATGCCCTCAAGGAACAGGATGGCATTCTCAACCCTGACCATATCGCCGACGCGTACTGGATGTTGCACACCCAGCCACGCGATGCCTGGACGCATGAACTGGATCTGCGGCCCTATCTGGAGAAGTTCTGATGAAAAGCTTCGAGTTCTGGTTCGATTTCGGCAGCACCGCTTCTTATCTCGCGTGGACTCAGCTTCCCGCTCTCGAAACGGCAACGAAATCCAAAGCGGTCTTGAGGCCGATGCTTCTGGGCGGCGTGTTCCAGGCCACGGGCAATCAGTCGCCGGCCAATATTCCTGCGAAGGGAAAGTACATGTTCGTGGACTTCGAGCGGTTCGCCAAACGCTACGGCGTGCAGTTCAACCGGAACCCGAATTTTCCGATCAACACGCTGCTGTTCATGCGCGGCGCGATTGCATTGCAGTCGAAGAATGACCCGAAATTCCTTGACTACTGTCACGCCATATTCAATGCCATTTGGGTACAGTCGCTCAACATGAATGACCCCGCTACGGCTGCCAAAGGCTTGCAAAATGCGGGCTTCGATGCCCAGACGCTGGTTGCGTTGGCCAATGAACCCGCGACCAAGGATGCGCTCAAGGCGGCGACACAGACAGCCGTGGAACGCGGCGTGTTCGGTGCTCCGACGTTTTTTGTTGGCGATGAGATGTTCTGGGGTCAGGACCGGCTGGACTTTGTGAAAGAGGCGCTGCAAAAACAAGCGGTGTCCTTGCCATGACCAAACGCACCGCACTGGTTACCGGAGCCTCCGGCCTGGTCGGAAGCTATTTGCTGAAACATTTGCTTGATCAGGGTGACTGGGATGTCGTGGCGATTTCTCGCCGCAAGCCTGACATACCGGGGAACTATAAGCATATTGCGGTGGACCTGTTGAATCCGGCCGATTGCAAAAGCAGGCTCGGCGGACTGACGCAGGTTTCGCATCTCTTCTTCGTAGCTTATATCGAGCGGTCCGATGCGCAGCAGCTGGTTTTCGACAACACTGCGATGCTCGTCAATGTGGTCGATGTCATCGAGGCGGCGTCCCCGGGGCTTCAGCATGTGCATCTTTCCGAAGGCAGCAAGTGGTATGGCAATCACCTCGGTCCGTACAAAACGCCATCGAAGGAAGATGACCCGCGCCACATGCCGCCCAATTTTTATTACAACCAGCAGGATTTCCTGGAAGCGCGCCAAAAGGGCAAGCGCTGGAGCTGGTCCACGGTGCGTCCGCACGCGGTGTGCGGATTCTCGACCGGTGGTCCAATGAATCTGACTTTATCAATCGCCGTTTATGCGAGCATTTCCAAAGCGCTGGGACTACCGCTAAGTTTTCCCGGCAAGCCGGGGGCGTACAGCGCGCTGTATCAATGCACGGATGCTGGGTTGCTGGCGAAGTCCATCGTATGGATGGCCACCGAGCCCAAGTGCGCGAACCAGGCATTCAACATCACCAATGGCGATCTGATCCGCTGGCAATATGTGTGGCCGAAGCTTGCGGAGTTTTTTCAAATGGGCGTGGCGCCATTGCGAACCATCAGTCTGACACGCACCATGGCCGATAAAGGGCCGGTCTGGGATCGCATCGTGGCCGACCACAAGCTCAAGCCGCACCGCTACCAGGACATCGTCTCGTGGGGCTATCCGGAGTCCGTATTCAATTCGGACTACGACATCATTTCGAACACGGGCAAGGCACGCCGCTTCGGCTTCCATGATTCATTGGACACCGAGGACATGTTCCTGCGCATGTTTGCGGAATTCAGGAGCAACCGCATTATTCCGTAGGCCCCATTGGCTACCATTGCAACAAGGCCTGACGAAATTGAAGAACGGGCTGGCAAATTACTTTGAAGTGCTCATGCTCGCCACCACCGCGATCAGCTCTGCCGGGTCGACGGGTTTCGGCACGTGCATTTGGTAGCCCGCGCGGATCGCCTTGACCCGGTCTTCCGCGCGCGCATAAGCCGTTAGGGCGAGAGCAGGGACTTTCCCCCCTTCTTCGGCGGGCAGCATGCGCACGCGGCGCATCAGGGCGTAGCCATCCTCGCCCGGCATACCGATATCGCTTACGACAAGATCAAGTTGGCCTTGCCGGATGATTTCAATTGCGTCCGCACTGGACCCGCTTAGCGCAACCTGCGCGCCACAATCCTCCAGCAGACGCCTCAACAGGTCGCGCGCATCCGCATCATCGTCAACCACCAGAATGCGCGCGCCACGAATGCGGTCCGAATCTTTTGCAGGCGAATCGAGGTCTGTTCCACGCCTCTTGCCGGCACTCGTGTCCGTTTGCGCGAACCGGGATTCGGCTGGCAACGTTACCGAGAAAGTCGAGCCTCGGCCCTCGCCTTCACTAAACACGCGAACCATGCCGCCGTGGAGCTCGACGAGTTGCTTGACGATGGACAGGCCGATCCCGAGCCCGCCGTGGCGGCGCGTGGTCGAGGCGTCGGCCTGGCGAAAACGATCGAACACGTAGGGCAGGAAATGCGGGCCGATGCCTTCACCGGTATCCGCCACCGAGATCTCGACGACATCCTGCAGGCGCACGGCATTCACGTTCACACGTCCGCCCGCCGGCGTGAATTTGATCGCATTGCTAAGCAAATTCCAGATTACCTGCTGCAGGCGGCTGGCGTCCGCATTGATGTTGAGTCGATCGCCGGCTCCGACGTCCACCCTGATGGCAATACGTTTTGCATCGGCAGCGGTGCGCGTGGTCTCGATCGCTCGGGCCACGACGGCCCGGAGATCGACGTTTTCTGCAATCTGGAGGCGGACCTTGCCGGAGATGATGGCGCTCATGTCGAGCAGATCCTCGATGATCTGCGCCTGCGCTCGCGCGTTGCGCTCGATGACATCTGCACCGTTGGCCAGTTGCTGCGGCGTGACGTTGTCGCGGCGCAGAATGTGCGACCATCCAAGGATGGCCGTCAACGGAGTGCGCAGTTCATGGCTCAGATTGGCGAGGAACTCGTCTTTCATGCGGCTCGCCAATTCGGCTTCCGAACGAGCGCGCTGCTCGGCATCGAGCGATGTGGCGAGGGCCTGCTCCGTCTGCTTCCGGTCATGGATGTCGGTATTCGTGCCGAACCAGCGCACGATCTTGCCGTTCTCGTCACGAATCGGCAGCGCACGGCCGAGATGCCAGCGATATTCGCCATCGTGGCGGCGCAGCGCATATTCGATTTCGTATGGCTCACCCGTGCGCACCGCGCGTGGCCACGCTTCCAGCGCGCGCCGCAGCCCATCCTCGGTATGTACCGGCTTCCAGCTGTCGTAGCCGATCTGGCCCTCGGCAAGGCCGGTATACTCGTACCATTGCCGGTTGAAGTAATCGACATCGCCATCCGGCCCGGCGGAGAACACGATCTGCGGCATGGCATCCGCCAGTTCCCGGAAATCCGCCTCGCTCTCGCGCAGCGTGCGCTCCACGCGTGCCCGCTCGATCGATTCCCAGCAGCGGCTTGCCACATGCGACAGAAGCTCGGCGTCCGCATCGCTCCAGTCTCGCGGGGTCGCCTGGTGCACCGCCATCGCGGCGACAAACTTCCCCGCCTTCAGAAGAGGCACGCAAATGACTGCCCGGATCAGCGTCTTGCGGTAGTACGAAAGGTCGCCGATGGGCGGCTGGTGCGCATCGACGTCCCGCACCAGGTAAGGCCGGCCGGTGCGCATGAGCGCCAGCACTTCAGCGCCAAAATCGGAAAAGCGGTAACGCCCAACAATACTCGGCACGCCGTTGTTGTAGTCACCCATCAAATTGAACGTGTCTTCGTCTTGTTCAACGTCGGCATATGCGCATCGGTTTGCTTGAAGATACTCTCCAAGCAGCCGTACCCCCGTTGCGGTGATCTGCGCCGGTTCCGTCAACGGACGCAACGCATCTTCCAGTGCGAGCATGAAGCGGTCGCGCGCTTCCGCCTTTTTTCGCTCGGTAACGTCCATGCCGTGGACCAGTATGCCGGCCACCTCTCCTGTGCTGCCGCGCATCGGCTGGTAGATGAAATCGACAAACGTCTCTTCCGGCGGACGATGCTCGTGGCGTCGGATATAAGCACACATGGCATTACCAACGAACGGCTCGCCAGTGGCATAAACGCGGTCGAGAATTTCAAAGAAACCCTGCCCTTCCACTTCCGGAATGGCCTCCCGGACCGGCCTGCCCACCACTTCGCGCTTACCGATCAGTCGGCCGTAGCGCTCGTTGACGTACTCGAACACATGTTTCGGCCCGCGCAGGATGGCGAGAAAAGACGGCGACTGCGCAAACGCTGCTGCGAGACGCAGGCGCTCCGCATCATTGTCTTTCAACAGGCGGTCGCGCTCGCGTTCGGTCAACACGCGTGACGTCTCCTCGACGCAGGCGCAAAACACGCCGCCGATGCCACCTGAATCGTCGTAGATCGGGCTGTAAGACCACGTAAAGTACGTCTCTTCGCTGTAGCCCTGGCGCTCCATCATCAGCAGGACACGCTCGTTCCAGGTGGCCTCGCCGCGCTTCATCACGGCCTCCGCCTGCGGACCGATCACGTCCCAGATATCGCTCCACGTTTCTTGCGCCGGGCGGCCCAATGCGGCAGGGTGGCGTGTGCCCAGCATGGGAACGTAGCTATCGTTATAGATTTTGATTAGTTGCGGCCCCCACCAGACAAACATCGGGAACCGCGAGTGCAGGCAGATGCCCACAGCAATACGCAAGCTTTGCGGCCATCCTTCGACCGGCCCAAGCGCGGTGGTGGCCCAGTCAAAAGCCCGGACCCGTGCGGCCATTTCGCCGCCTGCTGCATTCAGTTCAGACAAAATCATCCGGGCTATGGCCAACCTGCTGTGGGAAAGTTCAGAAAGCGCAGGTTTCGTGGCATCTCACGTCCTGAGCGACAGCGCCGTGACACGGCGAGTCGCTTTCTTCTAGTGTGGTATGCGCGGTTCCATCGTCCGAGCTGTGCGCTAACCATCACG
>DATMZQ010000101.1:0-4311 GCA_035573615.1 Burkholderiales bacterium
CTTCGCTACCAACGCCGCCCGAGGGCCTGCGTACCGTACTCGTTCCCATCAAATTCAGGCTGGATTCCTGACGTCCGCCAAGTCAGCCATGGCCGTAGAACAGAATGAGGCCATCGCAGATGTCTTGTATCCCCCGCTGGCGCCTTATCGCAATGGCCTGCTCGACGTGGGTGGCGGACATCAAATATATTTTGAGGAAAGCGGAAATCCGGCTGGTTTTCCGGTGCTGTTTGTTCACGGCGGACCCGGCAGCCAGACTCGTCCTGCGCATCGCAGATTTTTTGACCCGCAATTTTTTCGCATCGTACTGTTCGACCAGCGCGGTTGCGGCCAAAGTAAACCTCAAGCCCTGCTAGCCGACAACACGACCTCCCATCTGGTAGCGGATATGGAGCGCCTCCGCGGCCATCTGAATATCAATCGCTGGTTACTGTTTGGCGGATCCTGGGGGAGTACGCTAAGCCTCCTGTACGCCATCGCGTATCCCGACCCCGTTGCGGGATTAGTCCTGCGCGGTGTCTTCCTCGCCAGTTGTGCCGAAGTGGATTGGTTCCTGTATGGCGTACGGCACTTTGTTCCTGAAGCATGGTCGCGGTTCACGCAACAGTCGACCCCCGGCATCGTGGCACACTATCAGCGACTGGTGCACAACGCACAGCCCGAAATTGCATCGGCGGCGGCACAGAATTGGTCTGACTACGAGGCGCGAGTCATGGATCCGGCAAATACAGCAGCGTCTGCGGGTAGTTCCTCGGGCCGCGATAATCTGGCGGCGGTCCAGGTCCATTTGCATTTTCTTTCAAAGCAATTTTTTCTGAAACCAAACGAATTGTCAGACAATCTTTGGCGAGTTAAAGATATGCCTGTCACGATTGTGCAGGGCAGGATGGACATGGTTTGCCCGCCGATGACGGCCGTCGCTGTTGCCCTTGGCATAAAGGGATCGGAGCTACGCCTGGTCGCGAATGGATCGCACTCGGCGTTTCAGCGCGAGATAGCCATTGAGCTGTGCGCTGCTACCCGGGACATGAAGGCGAAGTTCGGGTAAACGCCAGTGCATACGCTAAGCCTTCGTTTTCGAATCAATCTCGTAATTACGCTTGTGGTCGTCGCGTTTACGGTTGCTACGGGCAACCTGCTGATCGAAGAAACCAGACGCTCTGTTCGTGAGGAAATGGAGGCCGGAACAAGAATTACCGCGCAATTGCTGGAAACGGTGATCGCCAATTCCCGCCTTAACTTTCAACAGGAAGTGCACAATCAAATGTTCTTGTCCTTCTTGCAACGAGTGGGCCGGGTCAGGGCAAACGAGATCCGGCTCTATGACGAAAGCGATCGTCTTGTGTATACCTCACCCCCGCCAATCTACAAGCGTGGGCGCTGGGCTCCCGAATGGTTTTCTCGACTGGTCAGTCCCAAGTTAAGCGATTACCGTCTGAATCTACCAACTGGCAGCGTGGTTATTACACCGGATCCTTCGCGTGCTGTCCTGGATGCGTGGGATGATCTGAAACAATTTTTCTGGCTGGTAATGGGCTTTTTCATCCTGGTTAACGTTGTTGTGTTCTGGTTGCTGGGGCGTTCGCTGCGTCCGATCGGAAAAATCCTGGGCGGACTGTCATTGATGGAAAAGGGACGTTTTGAAACGCGTCTATCCCTATTTGGCTCGCCAGAGTTTGATTCAATCGGCCATGTGTTCAATCGCATGGCGCAAACGCTGGAGGAGAGCCTCGCCGAAAACAGGCGTCTGGCGCTGGTGACCAGGCAATCCAGCGATGCAATCATGATTCATGACCTGGAAGGGCGAATCTCGTTCTGGAACCCTGCCGCCGAACGAATGTTTGGTTACCGCATGGATGAAATTGCTGGCCGTTCGGCGACGCTTTTGACGCCGCTGGAGCGGCATGACGAGATCCAGGAAAACCTTAATACCGTTAAGCGACGCGAGTTGATCGAATTGCGCGAGACCCAGCGCTTGACCAAAGACGGGCGCGTGGTTGACGTCGCGCTATCCGCTGCCCCGCTGGTCGATCCGGCAAGCGATCAGGTTATTGGCGAGATCTGCAGCATGCGTGATATCACGGAACATAAGCTGGTTCAGCTTGCCGAGCGTGAATTGGAGCAGAATCGGCAATTGACGCGCGCAATACAGAGCCGTCTGGAGGAGGAGCGCCGAAGTATTGCACGCGAGTTGCATGATGAACTGGGGCAGTGTGTTACGGCGATTAAAACCATTGGAACGGCGATAGCGAATCGCGCGCAAGACAGCGAACCGGACACTCATGCCAATGCGCTAACAATCGTATCAGTTGCCTCGCACATTTATGATGTGGTGCACGGCCTGATTCGGCAACTTCGGCCTACCGCGCTCGATCACTTGGGATTGAGTGATACATTGCGCGATACGGTTGCCGCGTGGCGCGAAAGACATCCGGATATAACATGCGATTTGCGGCTGGAAGGCAAGCTCGACGGAATGGGTGAAACGCTTAATATCACCGTGTATCGCACGGTTCAGGAATGTCTCACAAATATCGCCAGACATGCTGCAGCATCCCGTGCTGTGATCACAGTGACTAGGCAAATGGGCAATCGAGAGGTCGATGATGCGGTGAGGGTGACGGTGAGCGACAACGGCAAAGGATTTGGCGAGCAGCCGTACCGTGACGTGATGCGCTTTGGGCTTATTGGCATGCGGGAACGCGTCCAGGCACTCCATGGTGAATTCCGGATTGAGAGCACGCCGGGACAGGGAGCAACCGTAACGGTCTTGATCCCTGTGGCTGCGGCGGCCGGTGGCCCCCAGGGGTAATGCGGTGGAAGGCAAGTCAATCGGAAACATTAGTGTGATGCTGGTGGATGACCACGCGGTGGTACGCATGGGTTTTAGATTGCTGCTGGAGGGTTCAGCCGATATCAAGGTAGTAGCTGAATCGGATAGCGGTGAAGACGCTTGTCGGAAATTTCCGGACGTGAAGCCCGACGTGGTCGTAATGGATATATCGATGCCGGGTATTGGTGGACTTGAAGCTATCGATCGAATATTGGCGCGCAACCCTGGCGCTCGCATCCTGGTTCTTTCGGCGCACGAGGATGCTATGCACGCGCGCAGAGTTTTGAAGGCGGGGGCGGCCGGTTATCTCACCAAACGAAGTGCGGCTGAAGCGTTGATCCAGGCCATCCGGCAGGTGCATCAGGGAAAAACGTTCCTGGAACCGGAGATTGCACAACAACTTGCCATGCAACAGCTCAACGGCGAGCGCAATCCGCTGGATATGCTAAGTGAAAAGGAGTTCAAGGTTTTCCTCGCGCTGGCCAAGGGCCAGTCCGTGGCGGATATTGCGGACGTGATGTCGCTCAGCCCGCGCACCATTGGCACTCACTTGTACAACATAAAGCAAAAACTGGGGGCTTCGAATTCCGCCGAGCTGGCCATCATCGCGATTCGCGCTGGCCTTATAAACCCATGACTTTACAGGATATTGCATGGGATCAATCGCCCAGTCTCATGAAAATCATTAGTCTTGTTTCAGTGTTTTACGCTGGGGGCTGAAGGGCAGTTAGATCAGAATTGCGCCATGGTCGTTGATATAAGCGGCCTCGATGCGCGATCCGAAATCTAACTTCAAGAGGAGTTGTGCCATGTGGACGAAACCCGAATACACCGAAATGCGTTTTGGCTTTGAAGTAACGATGTACGTGTTCAATCGCTAATCGCACAGCGAGACCAAAAAGGGCTGCTTTCGGGCAGCCCTTTTCGTTTGTGGATCCGGAAATTCAAAAACCATTTGCACATCCCGATGCCGTTTCATCTGGCCGAAGCCTGTCTACCCGTCTGCGATTAACATGAAATAAACCAGTCGCCCTTTGCGCAACCCATTCCCCAGTCCCAGAATTGCCTACCAGAGAGAGCACGATGAATAGAAACGCTTTGATGTTAGCGGCCACCGCGATGACCATGCTGAGTGTTTCGGTTTTGGCCGAGCCGTTTGCCTATGTCCCAAATGAAGAAAGTGGGACTATTTCCGTTATTGATGTCAGTACAGATGAGGTCGTCAAGGAAATTCGCGCGGGCGACAAGCCTCGCGGCATGGCGGCTTCCAAGGACGGCAAGAAATTGTACGTAAGCGACCAGCCGCACAACTCGCTGGTTGTGATCGACCTGCAAAAATTAGAGCCAGTCGATAGTATTTTTCTGGGCGAATCGCCTGAAGGAGTCGGTATTTCTCCAGATGGCAAGTGGGTTGTCGCAGCAGTAGAAGTCAGCAACGCCATTGCTTTCATCAACACGGAAAGCAACAAGAAGGAATT
>DATMZQ010000102.1:0-8122 GCA_035573615.1 Burkholderiales bacterium
CGCAGCTATTCAGGTAGGCTTGGACCTTGCCTCGATGGCGCACGACAAAGGCAGGTTTTACCTTGCCGATGGCGCCGACGCTGAAACGCACTCCCGTGCCGCGTTCCGGCAAGTCCTGTGAGAGACAAATCAACCGTTTTGCTGGAGCCATTGCATCAACTTTTCGAAATCCTCTACGCAGGCGAGGGGATTCATGCTCTCCAGGTTTGCTGAAGCATGGGCTCCATGGGCAACCGCCACGGCCGCCACGCCAGCGTTTTGCGCCATCTGCAAGTCGTGAGTGGTATCGCCGATCATAAGAGTACGTTCCGGCGCAGCGCCTAACATCCGCATGATCTCGTGAAGCATGTCCGGGTTTGGCTTGGGAAACCCTTCGTCTGCGCATCGTGAGGCATGGAAATACGAATTCAATCCGGTAGCCAGCAACGACCGATCAAGGCCACGCCTGCTTTTACCCGTGGCAACAGCCATCAGATACCCTGCCTGGTGTAGCACCGGAATGCCTTTTGCCACTGCAGGAAACAGCTCGACGATTTGATCGCCAGCAAGGAAATGTGTGCGATATCGATCGACCACTTCCTGGTAACGGCCAGGCTCCAACGACGGGTCCAGATACCGCAAGGTATCTTCGAGTCCCAGCCCAATGACATGTCGTGCCGCTTCGTCAGATGGGACCCGAAGGCCAAGATCCCGAAAGGCGGCCTGCAGTGAAACGGCGATGTGTGCGGCGGAATCAATCAGCGTGCCATCCCAATCGAATACCAGCAGATCATAGCGGCTCGGCATTACCCTTCCTTCATCGCTGAGCCAGCATCTCGCAGCGATCTGACGAAACGCTCCAGTTCCGGTGCGAGAGGCGCTTCAATGCGCACGGGTCGCGCATTTCGGGGATGGTTGAACTCAAGACTTGCAGCGTGCAGGAACATGCGTTTGAGTCCTTGCTTCGCTAGCCGTTTGTTGGCATCGGAATCTCCGTATTTGTCATCGCCCGCAATCGGAAATCCGATATGAGCCAGATGAACCCGAATCTGGTGCGTGCGACCGGTTTTTAATTCGGCGTCCAGCAAGCTCAACAACGGAAACTTTCTGATCAGCCGGAATACTGTATGGGCCTGCTGTCCTTCATCGTGCACGACGACCCTGCGTTCCCCGGAAGCCGCGACATATTTGTGCAAAGCGGCTCGCACGTTGCGCTTCGCGTCACCCCATTCTCCCAGTACCAGCGCGACGTAGTGTTTGCGCACAGCACCCTCGCGCAGCTGCGCGTGCAGTGCAGTAAGGGCGGTACGCTTTTTGGCCATTACCAGTACGCCAGATGTATCCCGGTCCAACCGGTGCGCCAGTTCGAGAAAACGCAAGCCCGGCCGGGCGCTGCGCAATTGCTCGATCACGCCACTTGAAATGCCACTGCCGCCATGTACGGCCACGCCGCTCGGTTTGTCGACAATCAGCAAGTCTTCGTCTTCCAGCAGCACGCTGCCGGTAAAAACCGCGGATGACCTCAATGGAGAAGCTTTAGGCGCTGCTGTCCGGATGGGCGGCAGCCGGAGTTTATCGCCGTCCTGCAACCGGTAGGACGCGTCAACCCGCCCACTGTTCACCCGAACTTCACCGCTGCGCAGGATGCGGTAGATGTGGCTTTTGGGCACACCTTTCAGGATCTTCTGCAGATAATTGTCGATGCGCTGATTCTGTGCGGATTCATCTACTTCGCGCCATGATGCAGAGTCTTTGCTTAAGCTGTTCATTTTCCTTATACTAATCAAACGAACGGGCAATCAGTGCAAATTCTGTGGTCGAGCCCTGCCGCCGGCGCACGCCGTGCTTGGAGCTCCCGCAGATCTGCGGCCGTCGAAGAGAGGGGTTAAGCTCGCTCACCCGAAAAAGTAGCGATGGTAAATCATGAGTTGCGCGCTCGCAGCATTCCAGTGGATTTTCACAGTCCTGCTAATGCAGGATGAACAACAGACAAACCTTCAGGCGACAATAGCTATCGTCCTCCACAACCCATGAGTCATCCGACGACGGAAAGCCAATAAGCCGCGCGCCTTAACGGCGCTGCAAGGTTTGTCCTCCCCGTGAATAGTGAGCGCGGGAGAGCAAAATAATGAAGAGGATGTTGTTTAACGCGACCCAGACAGAAGAATTGCGTGTCGCGATCGTTGATGGCCAGAAGCTCATCGACCTCGATATCGAAACAGCCGGAAAAGAACAACGCAAGAGCAACATATACAAAGGCATCATCACCCGCATCGAACCCAGCCTCGAGGCCGCCTTTGTGGATTACGGCAGCGAGCGCCATGGGTTTCTGCCGTTTAAGGAAGTCAGCCGCTCCTTCTTTCAAAATCCGGATGCCGATCCGGCCCGGGTCTCCATCAGGGAAGCGTTGCGCGAGGGCCAGGAACTTATCGTCCAGGTCGACAAGGACGAGCGCGGTAACAAGGGAGCGGCGCTCACCACCTTCATAAGCCTCGCAGGTCGTTACATCGTACTGATGCCCAATAATCCACGCGGCGGCGGTGTATCGCGTCGGGTTGAAGGCGAAGAGCGCAACGAATTGCGCGATACGATTTCCCAGCTCGAAGTGCCTTCCGGAATGAGCATCATCGCTCGTACAGCGGGCATCGGCCGCTCGGTAGAGGAACTGAACTGGGACCTGAATTACCTGATGCAGTTGTGGACTGCCATCGAGACCGCCGCGAAGCAGCAAAGCGGCGCTTATCTGATCTATCAGGAAGGAAGCCTGGTCATCCGGGCAATCCGCGATTATTTCCACCAGGAAATCGGTGAAATCCTGATCGATACCGAGGCGATCTACGAGCAGGCAAGGCAGTTCATGGGCCATGTCATGCCAGCGAATGTCAACCGCGTCAAGCTGTACAAGGATGATGTTCCGCTATTTTCGCGCTTCCAGATTGAACACCAGATCGAAACCGCCTATTCCCGCCAGGTGCCCCTTCCCTCTGGCGGCGCGGTTGTGATCGATCATACGGAAGCAATGGTAGCCATCGATGTCAACTCGGCCCGCGCCACTCGCGGTGCGGACATCGAAGAGACAGCGACGCGCACCAACCTCGAGGCCGCCGATGAGATCGCGCGCCAGCTTCGGTTACGCGACCTTGGCGGCCTGGTCGTAATCGACTTCATCGACATGGAAGCGGCCCGCAACCAGCGGGACGTTGAGAACCGGCTGCGTGATGCCTTGCGCTATGACCGTGCCCGCGTCCAAACCGGAAAGATCTCGCGCTTTGGCTTGCTGGAATTATCGCGCCAGCGTTTGCAAACCTCGCTGGGAGAGACCAGTCACATTGCATGTCCGCGGTGCCACGGAACTGGACATATCCGCTCGATTGAATCTTCGGCTTTGCACATCCTGCGGATTCTTCAAGAGGAAGCCATGAAGGACGGCACCGCAGCCGTGCACGCCCAGGTCCCCATTGACGTTGCCACCTATCTGCTCAATGAGAAGCGCAATGAGTTTCACTCCATTGAAACCAGGCTGAAAGTCAACGTACTGCTGATTCCGAACGTCGGTTTGGAGACTCCGAACTACACCGTGACCCGTTTGCGGCATGAGGAACTCAATCAGAACGATGTCGTCTTGCCGAGCTATAAGATGGCCGATACACCGGTCGAAGCGGTGCTGCCCTTGGCCGGCGCGCAGAAACCGGAAGTCCAGCGGCCGCAAGCTGCGGTGCAAGGGATTACCCCGGCGCAGCCCGCGCCTGTGGCTTCGTCCCGAGAGATCGCGCAACCGTCCATCCTTGAAAAAATATTCGGCTGGTTGACCCGCAAGCCTGAAGTCGTTCCGGAGCCGGTGAAGCCGCGGCAACGCGATCCACGCCGCGGCCGGGACGCTGAACCGCGCCGCGACCACCGGCACAGTCGTCCAGATACCCGAGGCGAGGCCGGGAAACGTGACGAACCGCGACGAGGTCAACGTCCCGATGCAGACAACCGCGATCAGGGGCGAAATCGCGGTCAGCAACACGCCGAGCGAAAGCCACAAGATCGCCCGCAGCGGCCGCAACGTCCTGACCAGCAATTAGCCGCCGTCGAGCAACGGCAGCCAGGTGATCGTCCCGCAGAATCAGCTCGGGAGGAAGGACGAGGTAGAAGACGCGGTCGCGGTCGCCGCGAGCGCCATGTTGAAGATAACGGGCATGCGCAGCCACGCGGCGAGCAGCACAACCGGGCGTCTTCCGGTCAGGCTGCTAATGCGCCGGGACCAGCCAGGCCTCCACGTGAGCAACGGGACCACGGCGCAGCCGACATGGCTCGCGATGAATCCAGAGCAACAATGAACGAACAACAGCCGGTACAGCCGCAGGAACAGGTGGTCGCCGCGCAATCCGTTACGGTTCAGGAGTCGTTTGCGCGCGAAGCAATCACCGAAAGTGCAATGACTGCTGAATATACGCCAGTGGTCGTTATTCCGGAGCAACGGCCGTTACCGGAACCGGCAGTCAATGCGCAATCAGCCTCTGGCTGGAAAATGGATCCTGTTACGCTGCCTTCGGAACTCATCATGATCGAAACGCAGCACAAAGCGTCTTCGGCCAATGAGGAACCGGAAATGCCCCGTCGCACGAGGACACCCCGCCCGCGAATGCAATCGGCGCAAGTTTCCGACGAGCCGCTGCAGCAAGTGGAAACTGGCAAGCGTCAATCCGCTGGCAACGACGCGCCCTGATTCAAGAACAAGAACGTTGCACTAAGAGCCCAATCCGGGCTCTTTAGGCTTTCTTCTTGCGCGCCGATGCAATGGCCATGACCTGGCCGTGCGTACCGGTAGCAGGCAGTTCATCGCCGATTTCGGCGACTCCGAAAGCCAATTCCTTCAAGCTCTTCAGTTGGTCTCGTAACTGTGCCGCGCGCTCGAACTCCAGATTTCTGGCACTTTCCAGCATCTCGCGCTCGACGCGTTTCAGTTCGCGGAGCAAGTCTTTCTCATTCATCGCACCGTAGGCCGCCAGCTTTTCTGCCGCCTTACGATCCTGTTGCACCGAAGAATCGTATACGCCTTCAATCATATCCCGCACGCGCTTTGAGACACCGATTGGCGTAATGCCGTGCGCTGTGTTGTAGCTGATCTGCTTCAAACGCCTGCGGTCCGTTTCAGCGATTGCGCGCCGCATTGAATCGGTCATCACATCGGCATACATGATCGCTTTGCCGTTCAAGTGCCGGGCGGCCCGGCCTATGGTCTGGATCAGCGATCGCTCCGAGCGCAGGAAGCCCTCCTTGTCGGCATCCAGAATCGCCACCAGGGAGACCTCGGGAATATCGAGGCCTTCGCGCAGAAGATTGATTCCGACCAGCACGTCGAACTCTCCGAGACGCAAGTCGCGGATGATCTCCACTCGCTCCACCGTTTCGATGTCGGAATGCAGATAGCGCACCTTGACACCGTGCTCCGCCAGGTAGTCAGTCAAATCTTCGGCCATGCGTTTGGTCAGTGTCGTTACCAAGACCCGCTGACCGCTTGCAACCCGTTCAGTGATCTGCGACAGCAAATCGTCCACTTGGGTTGCGGCCGGGCGGACCTCGATTTCCGGATCGATCAGCCCGGTAGGCCTAACGACCTGCTCTACGACCTGGCCCTGATGTTCTTTCTCGTATTCTGCCGGCGTCGCGGACACGAATATGGCCTGCGGCATGATTCTTTCGAATTCATCGAAGCGGAGTGGCCGGTTATCGAGTGCACTGGGCAACCGGAATCCGTATTCCACCAGATTTTCCTTGCGGGCACGATCACCTCTGTACATTCCTCCAACCTGCGGAATGGTTACGTGGCTTTCGTCAACGAACATCAGAGCGTTCAGAGGCAGGTAATCCAGCAATGTTGGCGGCGGCTCACCAGGTTTGCGTCCGGATAAATGGCGGGAATAATTTTCGATCCCCTTGCAAAAGCCAAGTTCGTTCATCATCTCGAGGTCAAAGCGCGTGCGTTGCTCTATGCGCTGTGCCTCCACCAGTTTACCGCTGCTCTGGAATGTCTCGATGCGCAGCCGCAGCTCCTCCTTGATCGCTTCTATGGCACGCAGTGTGGTACTTCGCGGAGTCACGTAGTGGCTGGATGGATAAACTGTGTAGCGCGGGACTTTTTGAACAAGATGGCCGGTCAGAGGATCGAACAGCGTCAGGGCTTCAATTTCGTCGTCGAATAACGCGATCCGCAATGCCATTTCCGAGTTCTCGGCCGGGAATACGTCAACGATGTCGCCACGCACACGAAACGCGCCACGGCGGAATTCGAAATCATTGCGATCGTATTGCATTTCGGTCAGCCGTGAAATGATGTCACGCTGGCTCATGCGCTCCTTTTCGCGCACATGCAGGATCATGCCATGGTAATCGACCGGATCACCTATCCCGTAGATGGCCGAGACTGTCGCGACGATGACTGCGTCGTCCCGCTCCAGCAGCGATTTGGTTGCTGACAACCGCATCTGCTCGATATGTTCATTGATGCTCGAATCCTTTTCGATGAACAAATCGCGCGATGGCACGTAAGCTTCAGGCTGATAGTAGTCGTAATAGGAAACGAAATACTCAATGGCATTCTCGGGAAAAAACTCTCTCATCTCAGCATACAGCTGCGCCGCAAGAGTTTTGTTTGGCGCCATCACGATCGCCGGCCGGCCAGTGATTGCGATAACGTTGGCCATCGTATACGTCTTGCCCGAACCGGTTACGCCGAGCAGCGTCTGGAACGCAAGACCGTCGTTCAGACCCTCCACCAGAGAGGCAATCGCTTCTGGCTGATCCCCAGCGGGCTTGAACGGCTGGTGAAGGCGAAACGGGCTGTTGGGAAAAGTGAGTGTCACGGTACAATACGGCCTTAAAAATTTTCGATATTACACGATGAACGCTCCTCACCGCGCGTCACCTCTGGCAGCCGTGCAAATGGCTCCGAAGGATCCCATTTTGGGGGTGACCGAAACCTTCAACGCCGACAAAAATCCGCACAAGGTCAATCTCGGGGTCGGCATCTATTACGACGACAGCGGCAAGGTGCCTTTGCTTGAGTGCGTCCGTCAGGCGGAAATCCGGCTTGCCGAAAAATCGGCTCCTCGCAGCTATCTGCCCATCGACGGTCTGCCGGCTTATGACCGCGCCGTCATGGAATTGGTTTTCGGCAGCAACTGTCCAGCCGTGAAGGAAAATCGTGTGATCACAGTGCAGGCGCTCGGAGGCACGGGTGCGCTAAAAATCGGCGCGGATTTTCTGCGGCGTGTTCTGCCTCAAGCGGAGGTCTGGATTTCAGATCCAAGCTGGGAAAATCATCGCGCGCTGTTTGAGAACGCGGGCTTTCGGGTAAATACGTATCCCTACTACGATGCAGCCTCGCACGGCATTGATTTCAGCGGCATGCTAAACGCGCTAAAGTCGCTGGCCGCCGACAGCATCGTCGTATTGCATGCGTGTTGCCATAATCCCACCGGCGTGGATCTGTCGGTCTCGCAATGGGCCAAGGTGATCGATGTCGTGGTTTCCCGAGGTCTCATGCCGTTCGTCGATATTGCCTACCAGGGATTTGGCGACGGTATCCACGCCGACGGTGAGGTGGTTCGCCGTTTTGCTGAAGCCGGCTGCCCCGTGTTCGTCTCAAATTCATTTTCCAAATCCTTCTCCCTGTACGGTGAGCGTGTCGGGGCACTCAGCGTCGTTGCCGGCGACGCAACTGAAGCGGCCCGCGTACTGAGCCAGCTGAAACGTATCGTACGCACCAACTATTCCAACCCGCCAACGCACGGCGGCCAGATCGTCGCGACTGTGCTTACCAGCCCGGAGCTTCGCGCTTTGTGGGAAAAGGAACTGGGTGAGATGCGCGGTCGCATCCAGGAGATGCGTCGCCTGCTGGTCGAGAAGCTGCGTACGCGTCTGCCGGACTCAGACTTCGGCTTTGTGACCCGGCAACGTGGCATGTTTTCTTATTCCGGACTGTCAAAAGCGGCAGTTGATCGTTTGCGGAGTGAGTTTTCAGTTTATGCGATAGACACCGGACGCATTTGCGTTGCGGCGCTAAATTCCCGCAACATAGACCATGTTACAGGCGCTATCGCCAAGGTAGCCGGTTGACCGTTCAGCGTTACATATGTGATGGTGCAGCGAGCGT
>DATMZQ010000103.1:0-3529 GCA_035573615.1 Burkholderiales bacterium
GCCAGGGTTGCGAAAATTCCAGCACCAGCACACGTCCCCCGCTGCGCACAACACGAAGCATCTCGGCGAGTGCCTTCTCCTTGTGCGTCATGTTGCGCAAACCGAATCCCACGATGGCGCAATCGAAATAACTGTCTGGCAAAGGCAGGTGCTCGGCGTCGCTCTGCAGAACCGGTGTGAGCCGGCCGGCATCGATGAGGCGATCGCGTCCGCGCATGAGCATTTCGCGGTTGATATCGGTCAGCCAGACTTGGCCCGTTTCGCCAACACGGGAAGCAAACAACAATGACAGATCACCAGTTCCGCCAGCGACATCCAGCACCCGGCCGCCTTTGCGCACGGCGCTCAGCTCGACCGCAAAGCGTTTCCATAGCCGGTGCAGGCCAGCTGACATCAAGTCATTCATGATGTCGTAGCGGTTGGCCACTGCGCTGAAGACACCAGCTACTTTTCTGGCCTTTTCGTCTTCCCGCACCGTTTGGAAGCCAAAATTTGTGAATTTGTTGGGATCCATAGTGCTTTCGCGTTCAGATTTTCTTCCAACCCGATTTGTCGCGCGGCCCGGCGTCAGCTTTGCCGACCGGCTCCCGGTGCAGACCGGCAACCGCGAGTCTTTCAAGATAGCGCTGCCACAAGCTCGGCTGATTTTCCCCGAGATGATGAAGATAGTCCCAGGAATACAGCCCCGTGTCGTGCCCGTCGTTAAATACCAGCTTGACGGCGTAGTTGCCGACCGGTTCTATTGCAGTTATTTCTACGTCTTTTTTGCCTTCCTGCAGGACTTCCTGGCCGGGGCCATGTCCGCGCACTTCTGCCGACGGAGAATAAACGCGCAGATACTCGCACGACAGCTGAAATGTTTTGCCGTCGTCAAAGCCGATTTCCAGCAGCCGCGACTTCTGGTGCAACTTTATTTCGATGGGACGAGGGGTCCCCGGTTGAAGTCCTGCCACGGCTCTGGAAAAGTTCGATTGTTGCAGTTGAAATTGACATCCATCATAGCGGCAAGCAAGCGTACATCGCCTGCCCGTCATGCGCTTGTAACATTTGCTTCATAGTATTGCAAACGTAAAAAAACGGGGGAAGACATCGTTTATGGCAGCAACCGTGCTGGTCGTCGAAGATGAACCAGCGATTCAGGAATTAATCGCCTATAACCTGAAACAGGCCGGTCACCAGCCATTGCGCGCAGACAATGCAGAGCAGGCACTGGTGCTGGTCGCGAGTGCGTTGCCCGATCTTGTTCTACTCGACTGGATGCTCCCCGGGCTTTCAGGCGTGGAGCTCGCCAAACGGTTGCGCGCCGACAAGCGCACCCGCGCGATACCGATCATCATGCTGACCGCGCGTTCCGAGGAACAGGACAAGCTGCAGGGATTGGAGATCGGCGCCGACGATTACATCACCAAACCATTTTCTCCGCGCGAATTGAATGCGCGTATCAAAGCGGTATTGCGGCGGCGCGCGCCCGAGATGACGGACGACCTGGTCAAACTCGGCGGATTGAGCCTGGACCCGGCCAGTCACCGCGTGACCGGAAAAGGCCAGCCGATCGATTTAGGCCCCACCGAATTCCGCCTGCTGCATTTTCTGATGACGCATCCCGAGCGTGTCCATTCGCGCACACAATTGCTGGACCAGATTTGGGGCGACCATGTCTTCGTCGAGGAACGCACCGTGGACGTGCACATTCGTCGGCTGCGTAAGGCACTCGAACCCACCCATCTGGACGGACTCGTGCAGACTGTTCGCGGCACCGGCTATCGCTTTTCCGCGACCTGATGGTGCCGTCTGGACGAGGCGTAATTCTGCGATAATGCCCCGCGTCTCATTCGAGGGACAAACCGCTTGAACTTTCTGTGGGGCAGGCCCCTCAGCACGGTCTTCCTGATCGGAGTAATCGTGCTACTGTCCTGGCCATTGCTGGGGCATGGCGGCGCGCTGCTGTTCCTCTGCATGATGCTCCTGGGTTTGCTGATGCATCATTTGCGCAACCTCTCCTTGCTCTATCGCTGGTTGCAGCATCCGCAATCGCACTCCCTGCCCACGGGTTCCGGTGCCTGGGAATATTTGTCGTCCCATATGCTGAAAATGCTCAAGCGCCAGCGCGAAACGGAGGCCAGGCTCAACGAGGCGCTGTCGCGATTCCAGCTTGCCGGCGCCGCGCTTCCCGACGCAGTGGTCATTCTCGATGGCGCCGACCGCATCGAATGGTGCAATCCAAGTGCGGAGAATTATTTTGGCCTCGACAATAACCGTGACCGCGGCCAACAGATCACATATATCCTCCGCCAACCACAGTTCGTGCAGCACCTGGCCTCCGAGCATGCTGGTGATCCTCTCGTTCTGAGAATGTCGCGACCGGCTGGCGAAATGGTCCTTGCCGTGCAGCAGGTGCCTTATGGCGAGAACCACCGATTGTTGCTGGGCCGCGATATCACGCGCTGGGAGCGGCTGGAGACGACACGGCGCGATTTCGTGGCCAACGTTTCGCATGAATTGCGCACGCCGCTTACCGTCGTTGGCGGCTTTCTGGAAACACTGGCCGACATGGAAGTGCCGGATCCGGAAATGTCCAGGCGCGCGATCGGATTGATGCGGCAGCAGACCAGCCGCATGACCAGGCTGGTGGAGGATTTGCTTACTCTGTCACGTCTGGAGAGTGCTCAGAGTCCGTCGCGCGAGGAAGACGTCAATGTCCCGGAGATGGTACGTGCGCTTCTGCACGAAGCACAGGCACTGTCCGCCGGCCACCATCAAATCCGCCTGGTCGTCGAGAGCGCCGATTGGCTGAAGGGCAATACTGAAGAATTGCGTAGTGCCTTCAGCAATCTTGTCAGCAATGCGGTCCGCTATACCCCTGACAACGGTGCCATCGAGATCAGTTGGAAAGTGCGCGATACGCATCTGGTTTTCGCAGTCAAGGACAATGGGATTGGCATCGAGCCGCAGCACATCGACCGCTTGACTGAACGTTTCTATCGCGTGGACCGCAGCCGTTCGCGCGAAACAGGAGGCACAGGGCTCGGGCTCGCCATCGTGAAGCACGTGGTAAACCGTCACCAGGGCCTGCTGGACATTCAAAGTACACCAGGCAGCGGCAGCACGTTTTCCGTCCTATTTCCCGAGACTCGCCGCCTGGCGACTGGGCGGCCCGCGACGCCCGCGAAAATGTTGGCCTAGTGTTTCAACAGCAGCGTCTCATCAATCTGCCGGCGCAGCATCGCAGTGAAATCCGCGGGCAGCGCACGCGCACCATCGCGCGCTTTTGCCGACCAAACGGCATTCGGAAAATGCGGGTCGCCCGCAAATCTTGGTATCACGTGCCAGTGCAGATGGGGCACCATGTTGCCAAGACTGGCCAGATTGATTTTCTCGGGCGACAGTAAGATCCTCAGACTGCGTTCTACGGCGAATACAAGACGCATTAGCCGTGTGACATCGGCGTCGGACAGGTCAGTCATTTACTTCTCATGCGCATTCAAGATCACCCGGCAGAAACCAGGGTGGTCTGCATCGCCAACCAGTA
>DATMZQ010000104.1:0-2886 GCA_035573615.1 Burkholderiales bacterium
CGTTGGCTGCATTTTTGAAAGACAAAGGAATCGGACTGTGAACGAGAGCGAAGTTGCCAGAAAGATTGCTGCGCGCCTCGACCAAGACCTGGCGGACTTGCCAGAACCCATGGTTCGGAAACTTCGGGACGCCAGAACGGCAGCCCTGGCAGCGTATCGTCCAGAAAGGCCAGATCGCAAAGCGGGAATGGTCGCTGGCTGGATTTTCGACCATGGCATGACCGCGCGCTTGATGTTGCCCGCGGCAGTTGTAGTCGCCGCGATTACCGGGTTGATCTATTGGCAAATGTCGAGTCACCATGAAGGAGAACTGGACACCGGCCTGCTGGCTGGCGAACTGCCTATACACGCCTATACCGATCCGGGATTTGAAACTTGGTTAAAGCACTCCAATTACACGCAGTCGCGACCGTAGTCCTGACTCTACTGCTGTCGGTATTCGTTGGAACAATGTCGGGGCTCCCCGCGTATGCGGAATCCCCGGGCGCGGCGTGGTCGAAACTGACCCCCGAACAGCAATCTATTCTCTCTCCGCTTCAGACGGAATGGGACAAATTGGATTCTGAGCGTCGTAAACACTGGATTGGTCTGGCCGGTCGCTATCCGAATTTATCGCCCGAGCGCCGGCAGCGGATTCAGCAGCGTATGCATGAATGGGTCGCCTTGACGCCGGAACAACGCGCGCAGGCTATCGAGCGCTACAAACGCATGAAACAACTTCCACCAGAGAAGCACGAGCAACTGCACCAGCGTTGGCGTGAATACCAGGCACTGCCGGAAGAACAGCGGCAGCAACTTCGCGAAGGCCACGGTACAGCCACTAGCCCAGCCAAGTGATCACTCTATAACGGCGATCGCTAATTTAGATCCATGAGGCCACACGGCCTGCCACTAAAACCCCTGCCACTGGCGCCCTTCCGTTTGCGCCTGATGAGTTTGGTGTACGAAGCAATGTTGCTGTTTGGCATCCTGTTTGTTTGTTCCTACGTCTTTTTGAGTGTCGCGCGCGAAGCCCTATCCGGCTGGCACCGCGTGTTGTTCCAGTTTTATTTGCTCTGCGTATGCGGCGCGTATTTCGTATTCTGCTGGGCGCGCACGGGTCAAACATTGGCGCTGAAAACCTGGCGCATGCGAGTCACCCGGGAAGACGGGCAACCGCTGACAATCACCAGAGCATTGTGGCGCTATCTGCTTTGTATACCGGGGATGCTGTCCGGCACCAGCCTGCTTTGGGCTGTGTTCGACAAGGAGCGCCAGTTTCTGCATGACCGGCTCGCTCACACCAGAATCGTCCGCACCGAAACTTCACAACTGAGCGCGGCAGAGCGTTCGAATAATCCGCCTGGTTAGCGCGACAAAGTGGTTTACACCTTCATCTTTTTTCCACTTTCCACATCATCACCATCGCGGCTCCGAAAAATGCGACGGTGGGAAAAACCGCACTGAACAATGGCGGCCACGCATTGAGCAAGCCAAGATGGCCGAACAAGCGGTTGGCAAGATGAAATCCAAGCCCAAGCATGATGCCGGTGAATACTCGGCCGCTCAGGCCGCGCTCTCGCACCTGAAAATAGGCGAACGGTAAAGCAAGCACCATCATGACCAGCACAGCGAAAGGGTAGATGATTTTTTGCCAAAGGACGATTTCATAACGGGATGACTCCTGGTGATTTTCACTGAGGTGCTCGATATACGATATGAGCTCCATCAGCGACATCTGCTCCGGCACTACCATCAGGACATTCAGAATGGAGGGATTGAGCACGGAGCGCCAGTAGGCCTCCGGAATCGTGCTCACGGTCGTTCGGTTCTCCTCGAACCGGGTTTGAACCACTTCTTTGAGCCTCCAGAGATTTTCTTGCTGATATTCGCCCAATTTCGCATGACTGATTGCACGCAGCCGGTAATCCGCGTCGAACTCATAGATTTTCACCTCATGGATTACTGTCTCCGGCATGATGCGCCCGACGTTTACAAAGTTCGTGTCATCCTTGACCCAGAGGCCCGAACGAAACGCTTGAGCAACGACCGTGCTGGAAGTGGCTTTGAGCCGCAAGTTTTGAGCCGCCTGCTCGCTTGCCGGCGCCAAAAATTCTCCAATCAGAAAGGTCAGTACGGATAACCCTATTCCAATCTGCACCAGCGCCATCGCCATGTTCTTTATCGAAACGCCGGACACCCGCATCACGGTGTATTCGGAATGCGCCACCAATTGCGCAAGGGCGAATAACGTCCCGATCAATGCCGCGACCGGCAAAATTTCGTATGCCCTGCCGGGAAGGCTCAGAATCACGTACAGCGCAGCAAGGGACAGGCGGTAACTGCCGCGTCCGATGTCACCCAGCTCCTGGATAAAGTCGAAAAATCCAAACAGCAGCAGCAAGGCTGCAAACACTAACGCAGTGCTCCAAAAGATTTGTACTGCGACGTAGCGGCGAATCGTCTTCATCGCTTTCGCAGGACAAGCGGGCGCAAAGAGACCCGCAAATAAAACATCACCGCGACGATCATGAGCATGGCCGCATGCAGGCTCCACATGCCAAGCAGCACGCCAACTTTTTCCTGGGCGACCCACGCTTGAACTATGGATACCAGATTGGTATAGACCATATAAAGCAGCGCCGCGAGCATGAGATTGAGCGAGCGGCCGGCACGCGGATTGACAAAACTCATCGGAATCGCCAGCAAGCTCAAGACCAGCGCGCTCAATGGCAAACCGGTGCGCCAGACAAGCTCCGCGTGTGCCTCTGCGGACCTGTCGGCCAGTAGGGACATCATGGGCAGCGCCTTGACGGAGGGCAGCGTGTCCTTGACTTCGTTGGCTTCGATACGGACTGAATATTTTTCAAACTCCACGATGCGAAATTCTGCGGACCCGGGCGGACC
>DATMZQ010000105.1:0-4346 GCA_035573615.1 Burkholderiales bacterium
GGGCCACTCGCGGCCCTTGCGGCATTCACGATATTCACGATATTCACGGCATTCACGGCTCTTCTCATCCCGCGGCGGCGGGAGTAAACGTGTGCGCAGCCGGCTCGGTACAGCGACGCCCGGGAACACGCGCGATAGCAAACCAGCCCGGGTGTGCCTGCTCGGAAGTCCACACCTGAAAATGCAGCTTCGACAGTGATGACGGGTCGCCGAGCAAAACTGACTTTTGCGCATTGCTCAGCGCATCCGGCCCGCGAGTCACGGCCTCCTGCACCAGTGTTTGCCTGGCTTGCGCAATGGCGAACGGCTGGGAGCGCCGCACATTCGCGGACGCGCAAGTCAGCGCATTGATCAACGGGTCGACTACCGCATCCGTAAAACCAGGCAACGGTGGCGCATTGTTCAAATGCACCTGCAAGCTGCGCAATTCTGGAGGACTGACCAGTTCTTCCGGAATCACGAACAGGCCTAGACGCCGCATGAATCGGCCAAGCGAGATGCGACTGGAATAAACCGACATCGGAATGGACAGCATGAGCGCTCCCACCACCGGCAGCAGCCACCACAGGAAAGCGGGATTGAGCCAGTACACCAGCGCTGCCCAGATCACGCCAATGAGGCTATGCGTGCCATGGCGTTGCAAAGCTTCACTCCAGGTCGTCTCGGCATCTTCGCGCGGCGGCGACTTCCATTGCGCGCGCAGACCCGCCAGCGCGGTGATGACGAACTGGCTATGGAACAGCATGCGTACCGGCGCCAGCAACATCGAACTGATCGCCTCCAGGGCCATGGAGATCGCGACGCGTAGCGGTCCACCGAACGCCCGCGCACCGTGTGCCCATACCAGAACCACACTCAGTATTTTGGGAAGAAACAGCACCGCAGCCGTCGCAGACCACAAAGCAAGTGCCCTTTCGACGTGCCACTCCGGCCAGATTGGAAACAACTGGTTTGGTGCAACGAAATACTTCGGTACAACCAGCGTGTGCATGGCCAGCAGTGCGGTTGAAAGCAGCAGAAAGAAGAACCACAACAGCGCCGAACCGTACGCCATGACGCCGGTGACGAACACGGCCCGATGCGCCGGATGCAAGCCTTCCGCAAGAAACAATCGGAAATTGATCAAATTGCCATGGCACCATCGGCGATCGCGTTTAAGTTCATCAGTGAGGTTCGGCGGCATTTCCTCGTAGCTGCCAGCCAGGTCGTATGCGAGCCACACGGCCCACCCCGCGCGGCGCATCAGCGCGGCTTCGACGAAATCATGCGACAGGATCTCGCCGGATAATGTGCCTTGCCCCGGCAACCGGCCCAACGCGCAGTGCTTGATGAACGGGGCCACACGAATGATTGCGTTGTGTCCCCAGTAGTGAGATTCACCGAGTTGCCAGAAGTGCAGTCCCGCAGTGAACAGCGGCCCATACACGCGTGTAGCGAACTGCTGCATGCGGGCATACAGCGTCTCGCGACCTGAGGCGCGCGGCGCGGTCTGGATGATGCCTGCGCCGGGGTTGGCTTCCATCAGGCGCACCAGCGTGGCGAGACAGTCGCCACTCATCACGCTGTCGGCATCCAGCACGACCATGTAGCGATAGTTTGCGCCCCAGCGGCGGCAGAAATCAGCGACATTGCCGCTCTTGCGCTTGATGCGGTGCTGGCGCCAGCGGTAGAACACCCGGCCGAAGCCGCCGACGGCGCGGCACAGTCCGAGCCAGGCTTGACGCTCGGCAATACGATTGTCCCCATCCGCGCTGTCGCTCAGGATGAAGAAATCAAAATGCTCAAGTTCACCGGTTTTCTCCAGTGATTCATAAGTCGCGCGAAGCCCGGCGAATACACGAACCACGTCTTCATTGCAGATCGGCATGACAATCGCGGTACGCGCTGCCGCATCGATTGGCGCATGAGGCGCGGCGGTACGCGAAATGACGTAACGGTCACCGCCGAACATCTGCATCACGAATCCCATCAATGCAGTCCAGAAGCCGGACGAGACCCACGCAAACAAAATGGCGAACAGTACGAGCAGCGCGATCTCCAGCGGCTGCGTGCCGTGGTAAGGCAAAACGGCGGTCATGAAGTCGGTCGCTACGATGGTCTGTGCCAGCACCACGACGCCGAGCACAGAGCGCCGGATGCTCGCGCTGCGATGCCAACGGCCCCTCGGGTCAGGTGAGTCGGCCCGCCGATCGAGCCGTGGGCGCCGCCACCAGGACTGCACCTGCCCGAACTTTGGCGGCCACCGACGCGGAATCATCGAAGTGCGATTCAACGGCGGTGCGGTGTTAAGCCGCAGTCGGCCTTGCCGGTCACGTGTCAGGATATGTTGTGCGTTGTCGGGGCCGACAGCGCTTTCCAGCCGATGTTCAAGGGAAGCTTCGGCGGGATCCGCTGAAGCATCAGGCGCGTCGTTTTGGCCGTCGGCTTCCGCGGCATGCGAATGTTGTCGCGGCGCGGTGAACGGGACTCGCTCCAGATAGCGCCGGCACGCCTCAGCGGTGCCGCGCGTCATTCTGTGGGCAGTATGTAGCTCCATGTTTCGGATACCGTGTTATTACCATTGCGCAGATAAGCACGCAGTTCGCCGGGCTTGCCGGCATCGAGTCGGCGCACCAGCAGGGTCATGCGCCACCCCCCTGTCACATCGTTGCGCACTGTCAGGCGCCGTAGGATTTCAATATTGGAATCGCCAGATACGATCCCTTCGAGTTTTGTCTCGGGCGGAAGTTTCTTGAAAATTGGCCCTTCGAAGTCGACCACCAGGCCGACGCTGTTCTCAGGTGTTTTGCCATATCCATGACCGCGGCGGGTCTGCTCTACCCATGCCAGCGGCGGATAAGCCTCAGTCTCTTTTTGCCAGAGGATGCGGTATTCGGCTTCCCAGGGTTGCTTCGGTTGCGGTGAGCCGTCCGGGACCCAGTAGGCCACGATGTTATCGTTCGACTCATCCGGCGAGGGGATTTGCACCAATTCGATCCTGCCCTGGCCCCACGAACCTTTCGGTTCCACCCACGCGCTTGGCCGCCGTTCGTAACGCGCGTCGAGATCTTCATAATGTGAAAAATCGCGGTCGCGCTGCATGAGCCCGAACCCGAGCGGACTGGCCGTGGCGAACGAAGTCACGAGCAGGCGCTTCGGATTAACCAGCGGGCGCCAGACCCATTCACCGTTCGCAGCGTGCACGCACAAGCCGTCTGAGTCATGCACCTCTGGCCGGTAATCATCCGAAGCGGGCTTCTGGTTCTCGCCAAAAAAAAACATGCTGGTCAACGGTGCCACGCCAAGCTTTGCCACGCCTTCGCGCAGGTACAGTCTTGACCGGATCTCCATTACGGTTTCCATCCCGGGTTTGAGCACGAAGCGATAAGCCCCGGCGACACGCCGGGAATCCATCAGACCATAGATCACCAGTTCCTTGGACGTTGGCGCCGGTCTTTCAACCCAGAATTCGACGAAGCGCGGAAATTCCTCACCGGTCGGCAATCCGGTATCAATTGCCAGACCCCGCGCAGACAACCCGTAACCTTGATCCTTGCCCAACGCGCGAAAATAACTCGCGCCCAGGAAAGACACCACTTCGTCCTTGACCTTGCCATTGTTCACCGGGTAGTGCACGCGAAAGCCGACGAATCCGAGATTGGCCATGCGTGCCGGATCGATCTTGCTCGCGCCGTAATCGAACAGTGCGGGGTCGAATTTTATTTCGCTGACGCCTTGTTCATTCACCTCATTGACTTTCACCTGCTGGTCGAAATACAGGCCGCGGTGAAAAAAATTGAGTTCGAAAGGCAATTTTGCATCGCGCCACCAGGATGCTTCCGGCCGGTAACGAATCTCCCGATACTGTTCCTGGGTCAACGACGTGAGTTCTTTGGGCAGCGAGTCCGCGGGCTTCTTGTAGGGGGCGGCCGCCAACTGTTCGGCACTGCGGGCCACATCATCGAAACTGAAAGCAAACGCAGCTGGTTGCAAAAGCGCGCACGCCGCAAACAGCAGTGCCGCCCGAAGAAGGACGGCCCGAAGGCAGTAAGTGGCTATGCGCACTTGAGTCACCAGGAATGGGTGGGCGGCAATGGGGGGCTGAGATTAACGAGGCGACACTACGAGCGGCATGTTTAGTTTCTTATCGCACGGCAATTGCAAACTCCTCCCCCTTTTGGCGCATGGCATTCACATAGGCCAGATTTGGGACCGCAGCGACTGCACAAGGTTCGGAGCGAGCAAATTGTCTTTTGCTTGCGTCAAAGACTGGACCGTGTTACGACCGACTACGAGAGTTCGGTTAAAATGCGCGCCAGGCCCCGGTAGCTCAGTGGATAGAGCAGCCCCCTCCTAAGGGGCAGGTC